>PXDP01000438.1 GCA_003565035.1 PVC group bacterium
CCGGGCGGAGATCGCCGCCACCAACCCGGATGTCGTTTGTTACACCGAGGTCCTGCGCGACACCCTGCCGGACCCACACGTTGTGGAGGCCGACCCTGATTACGGCTATGCCCACTCAGGCGACCGCCGGAAAGTCTGCCTGTGGAGCAAAGCCCCATGGACGGACATCGAGCGGTGCGAGCACACGGGATTGCCGGGCGGGCGGTTTGTCAGCGCCGTCACCCATGGCATCCGCTTTGTCGGTGTCTGCATCCCGTGGAAGGACGCGCATGTCCGGACCGGGCGGAAAGATCGGGAGCCCTGGCAGGATCATCTTGATTACTGCGCGGCCCTGGCCCCGATCCTGAGAGAATATGCGTTGGCACCTGAGCCCCTCTGCGTTCTGGGCGATTTCAACCAGCGCCTTCCCCGGAAGGGACAGCCCCAGCGGGTGGCGGATGCGCTGACCGCCGTTTGGCCCGGTTCAGTACGGGTGGTGACCGCCGGGAAGCTCGATCCCGAAGGCAGGTTGCTGATCGATCACATTGCGCTGAGTCGTTCTCTGGTTCCTGGCGGGGTGCAGGTCCTGCCCAAGACCACGGAGGACGGGCTTCGGCTTTCCGATCACGTGGGAGTGGCGGTGGAATTTGATACTGGATGAAGGGGGTGAGCGAACACCTGCTTTCTTCCCAGATACGTTGACCCTATTATTACTATCTTTTATTTCGCTGGATCATCCATATAATAAACCAAACCGTAAAAAAAAGGCCCAACCATATTGGAATGCTTGGTGTATTTCCACTCAGCAGATCCCGCCAGAATTGAACTAAACTATTCATGTCATCATCCTTTATAACCCGAAAGCTTTTAATTGAAAAATGTATCAAAGATGTGTTGAGCCAGGCCCGGCCATGAATCCACAGGGGTGCTGAACTCCACATAGGTGCCACTTCCGCTCATAACATACAGCAGAGTAATGCCTGCCACGATGGCTCCACACCAGATCCCGGTCAGGGCCAACTTTATTCCCGCGCCGTTCCCTTTTTCAATCTGACTTTTTGCATAGAAGCCGGATCCCACAGCGCCAAGGCCGGAAAGCACGCCGAATACAAAAAACCCCAGTATGGCCAGTCCGACACTGATTATTGCGGCATTATGAATGTGGACCTTATTATCATTCATCGTTCATTCCCTCCTTTATTGTTGAGTACACGTTTATCGTTTTATGACGACCCATCTGCCACCTTGTTTTTCGGAAAGTAACCCTTCAACCACGTAGGTCCCTGAAATCATTTTACCTTCAATTTCTCCCATCCACACGATTCTCCCCAGAAACGAATCAGATGTGGTAAAACGGATATTCTTTCCGTCACGTTTTGCATTAAGTCGCCCTCCTCCATGCAGTGGGGGACCAATCGTAACTGTGCCGGTTAACCCCCAAGAGGTGTTTTTGTCGAAGAAAATGTTCAAACTGGCCTCCTGGCCATATGAATCATTCACCACTGTTCCCTCGTATACACCTTTGGGATCCCGGGTGCACCCACTCATAATCAGCAGTATACAAAGACAAATGGCGGTTCTCATAACTTTCTCCTCGTTCAAACTTTAGGGATTTTTCTGCATTTGTTCGTCTGTCTGTCGAATTCCAAAGGGCTCACTTCGTATCTTAATCGGCGATAATAGCATTAGCCTTCGCCTGTGATAACCATTGCAGCACCCTGCCGTCAACCTCTAATGTGACTATTGTCACGTCTGTTTTGACCCTTCGTTCATGCGATGATGCGCGAATGACAGAACACGAAGAGATTTCACGCTGGATAGGGGAGTCGATACGGAGTCGGCGGGTCGAACTGGGGTTGAGTCATGAGCAGCTCGCGGTGAAGGCTGGGCTGGATCGATCAACCGTGTCGCTTTATGAATCGGGGAAGCGGGTGCCGACAATCCCCTCCGCCCTGCGGGTGGCAGCCGCCCTGGATGTTCGGCTGTCGGATATGATCGCCGAGTTGGAGAAGCTGCCCTTCAAGTGGAAATGAAAGCGGCGGGGCTAAAATTAGGGCCTAAAAACGAGTATGCCACTCAGAAGCCCATACGGACCCGTAGAAGCCATTCTTTTTCTGGGGCCATACCACTAGGGTAAAGTCATAAAAACCTGTCAGTCGCGTAATTAAGTGGTCTAAACGAGGACTG
Organism: PVC group bacterium; assembly: GCA_003565035.1. GTDB lineage: Bacteria > Verrucomicrobiota > Kiritimatiellia > SS1-B-03-39 > UBA6053 > PXAS01. Next base: position 2,167 of record PXDP01000438.1, read on the forward strand.
TGGGTTCTGGGCCACCCACCAGCTGGTCCTAAGCTTAAACCGCGCACAATCGTCGGTCCCGACTCGACCCCGGCAATCTGCGGCCTGTGTGTAAGTCCCCGGGTGCTCATCACGAACTTTGAAGATGAAACTCACAATGCTGCTCCCCATGACCTCGCTCCTATCAACCTCTGTTATGGCTCTCGGACCCGCCTCCCCCGATTGGTACGCTGTGAACGACGGGGTGATGGGCGGACGGTCCGCCGGGTCGGCCATTCCGCTTGACGACGGGGTGATCCGGTTTGAGGGCACCCTCTCCCTGGAGAACAACGGCGGCTTTGCCAGCATCCGTGCGGACAGCCCGGAATTCGCGTTTGACCAAGACGGCCAGATCGTGCTTCGGGTGCGGGGCGATGGCCGGGCCTACACCCTGGATCTGCGGACGGCCCGGCGACAGGGGGCCTTCTCCTACAAACAGGCGTTTGAAACCAAGGCGGATGAGATCACGGACATCCGTCTGCCCCTCTCCCGATTCCGAGCCACCGCCTTCGGCAGGCAAATGCCGGTCGCCACGCCCCTAGATCCGGCAAAAGTGGTGTCGCTGGGATTCATGCTGGCGGACGGGCAGCCAGGGGCTTTTCGCCTGGATGTGCTGGCCATCGGCTTCGAACCCACGGCCATCCCCCTTGCCGATACACCAGCAGGACTGATTGACCTGGCGATCCACCACGGGGTCCCGCTGTTCAACCGGGGGGATGCCGATGCCTGCGCCGCCGTCTACGCCACCGCCCTTCATGCCCTGATCCTCATGCCCGACACGATGGTCCCGCCGGAGGTCAAAGCACGAATCGTGGAGGATATCCGGGCCTTGGAGGGGGAAGTGAACGTTCAGACCCGGGCCTGGGGGCTTCGCCATGCTCTGGACCGGGCGCGGGCCGGGTTGTGAGCGCAGGCAAAGCCGAACAGGGTCAAACACTTTCTGTTTACCTCCAGCAACTCAATGGGGAGTGGGAGCGAGTCGAATACCCCCTTTCATTAGCGTGACTGCCACGATGAGCGCCCATTCAATCTATTTTCACTGTTGGTGAGTCTTGGGTGATTGGAGGGCGGCCTATTCAAGTTTTTGTCCACAATAGTTGACATAAAATTGGGTAGGCTCCAAAACGTCATTCGCCTTTGCTTTTGCCCTTTGCGTATTCGACCGCACTGTTTGCACATGAACCTCGGCACTTTTTTGTGCTTGATAGAGACACCAGTGACTGCCATGAAATATCTATGGGTAATTTCTCTTCGATCCAGTGGACAGACACCACCTGCAACGGAACAACAGGATGCATGACCGGGTGCGAGCTGTTTGTCGTCAATCTCAGTCAGCAATTAAATGACATCGACGCGGCCATACTCGCAGAACTGCCGGAAACTCGCTGGAAAAAAGGGGATGCCAAAAAGACTAGTGAGTCCGTGTTTGACCAGAAGCGGGATAGGATGTGTGAGATGGTCAGTTCGCTGGGGGAGGGTCTGACTGACGAAAATGTCCACCACCTCTTTTCCGCCATGCAAAGCGCGGTGAGGCCCTGCTATCGTGGAAAGCAGGATGTGGGAAAGGCGATCAGCAAACTCAAGCCCTTGGAGCCCTGTTCCATCAAAGAATTCTGCACCCGATTTCAGGCCATGCTGCCGGAAGGTCCCGGCCAACCAACGGTCAGTCAGATAGAGGAGAAACTGTATGATGTTTACCCTGAGGCCCTGGAGCGGGGTGAGCTCGCGGTCGAGGAAATCACAGAGTTAAACTCCCACCAGCTTGCCATCCTCGGAAAGGACATCGCCGAAATAGTTAAAAGCGAATTCGGACCAAACGAGGCCAAAATATTCTCCCGTGTTCTGCACACGAACACCGCCTGTTACGCCTCCGAACTCACCAGAGTGCGCGGATTGGCTGTGAACAACCCGTTGAAGCAACTCAACCCCGGCTTTGCCAAGGAGTTTCACAAACTCGTAGAGCGTCCAGGGAAAACGATGGAGGCGGCCAAGCTCAAGGACCTGATCAACACCACCCACCCGTCAACCCCGTGGAAAGACGGTATGCCCCGGATGATCTTCTTCAGTGACATGGGCGATTCCGCCGGGAGCGCCAAGCTTTTCGACTTTCTGGAATCAGATTGTCTGGCGGCGATGAAGAGTGAGCCGGGGCAGCGACACATCTGGCAGTGGCTGACCAAGCAGCCTCAGACCCTCTCCCGTTATGCGGAGAGGGTGGGAGGGCTCCCACCCAACGTTATCGCGATGACCACAATGACCTGTGGGGACCAAAAGAATCTGGCACGTCTCCCACGAATGAAGAAGGTCAAGGCGGAGATGTACGGCCTGAGCCTGGAGCCGATCCGCTCTGAAATCCCTCTGGATAAACTGGACCTCACCGGAATCGACTGGGTCATCATCGGGGGAGAGAGCGGCAAGGGCGGGGACATCCCGCACTTCCACGTGGAATGGGCGTTGTCCCTGATCGAGCACTGTCGGCAGCACGGAGTGGCGGTGTTCGTTAAGCAGCTTGGCACCAAACCCTATTACCAAGGGAAGCGGATCAAATTGAAAGATAAACATGGCGGTGACTGGGACGAATGGCTGGCCCACCCGGCCCTGAAGGATCTGGACCTGCATATCCGGGAGTTCCCCACCAAGTTTTATGAATACCGTCCCATCACCGCCCCATTCACGGCAAACCGTCCGGCGGGTGTGAAGCGAGCACCAAAGGTGCCTGCGCTGTCCGAAGTGGAAAGGGCGCGATTTAAAGAGCTGCGGGGAATCGTATCCAAGGCCGCGAAATCGATGGTCCTCGCGGCGGTGGCTTTGGAGGAGATCCGCCGGACAAAGCTCTATCGGGAGAAGTTCAGCACTTTTGAGGAGTATTGCAACAATGTCCACCAGATGAGCCGTCAATACGCCAGCCGTTTGATCTGCGCGGGGAAAGTGCATCGTGACCTTGAGATCTCGACCAAGGAACTCGGCGAGGCTATCCCTCTTCCGGAAAACGAACTTCAGTTGACGGTTCTACGAAAGGTAAGTTCTGATTCACAAAATCGCCTGGAGGTGTACAAAGCGGCTCTGGAGGACGTTCAGGGCGACCCCGGCAAGTTGACGGCCCGCAAGATCGAAGAGAAGGCCAGGGAAATTCTGGATGTCACCCCCACCTCCACCCTCGTGCGGCGGCCCAGCCCCAGCGACAGAATCCGTGAGGCCCGTGGTCTTCTCCGGCAGTTAAGGGAACAACTGGAATCCGGGCAACAAAGTGATGAGATTCTGGGCCAGTTGGAAACTTTGTTGGGCGACTAAAGCAAACCGCCACACCAGCTTTGATCGGTGCTGGCTGAGGGGGCATACGAGCCTAAATCTCAGTCTCGTGGAGCCCTTAAGGGATGCGGTGCCTCTCGCGGGTGATCGAGGCTTGTAGACTTTTTTTTCTGGGATTGCCCATAAACACCATATCGCCTTGTATTTATGGGGTTTTTATGAGTTTTTGGAGTTCAAAATAACCCCCAAAAGAGGCGTTTTTGCCTGTTTAAAAAACTACCCACTTTAGGGGCTGCTTTCAGCCATATTTACATCCGGCCTGTTCTGCCGGATATGTCTATATCGGGAATTCACAAAACAGGATTTCTCATCGCCGCTTCAGCCCAGCGTCAACTGTTTTGGAAGAACTTCAACCGCACCTCCCTCCCAACGCCCGAGTCCTGGCCCCGCGAGCGTAGCCAAAATGGGCGGGGGCTGGAATGCGTGCCGGGTCCCGATTCGCGGGCTGGGAGCGTCTTTTCCGATTGGAGCGGCCACAGGTGCCAGGGCCGGGGACAAAGGGACATGACGCTCAGTCTGCTCAGCCTGTCGGGCATATGCGCCGCCCCAGCGTCACCACTGTGGTCCCGTCCCGTAAGAGGGGTGTCCGGTTGGAAGCCCCCCATTGTCCGTGGGATGCCAGATCGACGGCCTTTGCCACATGCTACTCGGGTGGCCGTACA
>PXDP01000508.1 GCA_003565035.1 PVC group bacterium
ATCGCATCGTCCAGCTCGTCGGAACTTTTCTGAATCGCAAGAATCTGCGCGTCGGGGTTGATATCCCGCAGCCGCTCCGCCAACACATCCACTTTCGGCCGTCCCACGTCCCGGCGGTAGGTTTGCTGGGTGGCAAGATTGGTGATCGACACCACGTCCGGATCCAGCAGCACGAATTGCCCCAAACCGGAGCGGGCGAGTTGTTCCAGATATTCCGCGGCACCGCCGGCGCCCACGGCCACCACCCGGCTGTTCCGCATCCGCTCCAGATCCACCGCATCCGCAATGCGGGAGAAGGTCCCGTCCTCATAGGCGCTTTTCACCTTTCGTCCCGGATGCGGCACCTGCAGGCGAACCTCCGCCTGCCGTGAGCACTCGGTGCCCTGTTCATCGACCACCACCAGCTCCACCTGACCCTCCCGCAAGCGGCCCGCCTCGTCATGCCAGACCACATACGGCCGCATCACGAACGACAGCATGTCCCCCTCCCCCTCAAACACCGCCACCGGCAAAAACAGACGGTCCAGATCCGGACGGGCCTGCAGCAGACGCCGGGCATAAGCGTGATCGCCGGGGGAAAGCCGGTGATAGTGGCCCGGATGGGAATGCACAAAACCAATGAAATCATCGCCCTCCGCGTCCCCCTCCCCCAGAATCCGGTTCACCTGGTCAATGTCGGGCGTAAACGTCGCCTGACTGGTCCGCGCCTGATGGTCAAAATAATACCGGCTGACCCTGTCCGAACCGGGCCGCCCGCCCAGCAGACCGCCGGTCTCCGGAAGTTCGGCGGCCACCGTTTCCACCATGGCATCCAACACCTCTTTCCGGAGGTACATCGGCCGCAACGGGTCGGGGACGTGATCCAGATTCGACTCGTCCGTATGCGGTTGCGGGGAATGGGGGGCGTGATCCGGCATCACCGGGTTCATTTCCTGGGTTTCCATGGCGTCTTGAGGATTCATTTGAGGGTTCCTTTTCGGTTGGGGTTGCTTGTAAAAAATTTCAGAGCATCAGGATCAGATAGGCAATCAACAGCATGCCGATCACCACCAGGTCCTTGGCCAACACCTGGGTGAACGGGTTGTCCAGTTGGGCGTCGTACTCTCCCGTGCGTCCCTCCCACCAGCGGCGGGGCACGCCAAGACGGGCCCGCAGCGTGCTGTAGCGGAACATGAAAAACCCGTGCAGGATCATCAGCACCAAACTGGCCACCGGCCAGAACGGCACCCGGGTGTGCCCCAACTGAAATCCGCAGCGCAGGGCACTGCCGCGCAGGTAATGGGTGTCCTGTAGAAACTGGGTGACGGCCCAGCCCCCCAGCCAGAACACCAGCAGCGCGGCGCCGCCAATCAGGATCAGCGCGGAAAAACTGTTTCGATAGACTCGTTCAATGTTCATGGTGATAAACTCCATTCGGGGATTCGGGTTTAAGGGAACTCTTGCAATCGGGGTGCCAGGTTTCAGATCACACCGCTTTTCGGAGATGCGAGGGGAGAATCCGCAGCGCGTCCCGATGCTTCGCGATCATCCGCCGGGAGAGATCGATGTCCCGCTCCCGAAGCCTGGTGCGGATTTTTTCATCCGACATCGGCTTCGCCGGATTTTCCTCCGCAATCAGGCTCCGGATCACTTCCCGAACCCCGCCCGACGCCAGGGTCTCCCCGCCCGTTCCCCCACTCTCCGCGCCAAAGAAACGGGTCATTTCAAATACACCATGCGGCGTGCGCACGTATTTCCCTTTGCAGGCGCGGCAGACCGTGGAGGCCGAAAGCTCCAGACGCGCCGCCACCTCTTTCTGCAGCACCGGACGCAGCGCCTCCGGTCCCCGCCGCAAAAAGGCCTCTTGATCATTCACCACCTCCCGCAACACCCGCAGCCCGGTGCTCTCGCACCACCCCAGCGCCTTCTTCAGCGTTTCCGCGCTCTGGAATTTTTCCATCAGATAGGCGCGGGTTTCCACATCCGTTTGGGGATCCCTCAACAACCGCACATAATCCTTGCGAATCCTCACCTGCGGACGCTGTTCCCGAAGTGCCTCCACCTCCCAGCCATGCGCCCCCTTCCGGATTTCATACTCCGGCGTGATCACCCGAATCTCCTCACGCTCCATCGGACGCGGACGCAGCGAGCGGATTTCCATCACCGCCTCCCGCAAAGCGGATTCCGACAAAGCGAAGCGCCGCCGCAAAAGATCATGCCGGTGCCGGGCAAATTCATCAAAAGCCTCCCGCAGGATCGTTGCCGCCAGACTCTCCGCCCGCCCGCGCATTTCCAACTGGACCAGCAGAAATTCGCGCAAATCGAAACAGCCCACCCCCACCGGGTCCTGACGCTGCAGCATCCGCTGCACCTCCAACACCTTTTCCATCGGCACCCCCTGCATTCTTGCCAGCCGGGCCAGAGGCATCTGAAAATAACCCTGGTGATCCAGATTCGCCAAAATCGCCTCCGCAATCTCCATCACCACCGGATCCTCCGACTCCAGCCGCATCTGCCGTATCAGGACCTCTTCCACCGGCAACGAACCTGTGAGCAATTCCATCTGACGGTCCGCGTGACGCTGCAGATCCGCCGGCGCCGCGCCCATCACTTCCTGGGAACGGAACGATTCCCGGGACAGCCCATCCAGCACCGCCAACATGCGGGGGTCCTCCTCCGCCTCCCACTCCGGGTGGTCACCGGCATCCAACCCCGCCTCCCATTCCCCGTTGTCCAGACTTTCCGCTTGCGGCTCCTCCACCGACAAAAAGGGATTCTCCATCGCCTCGTTTTTCAACTTTTGCCGCAGCTCCACCTGATTGCAGGCCAGCAACTCCATGCATTGCCGCTGCATCTGCGACATCCGGACAGACTGAACGGTCGACAACTTTTGGGACATGGAAGTGGAATGGGTCAACGCAATCATCTCGGGCACTCCTTGGGAACGGGGTTGGAATTTCAAATACGGGTTTTACCATTGCATCCCCCGTGCCAACCCGAGACCCCGATGAATTAAGTTTTCATATCCCATTTAAAACAATGTGTTTACAAATCGAATATTTTCAGCATTCCCGATTCGACTCCCTGGCAAAACCTTCCTTTCCACGTGTTCCGCAATAAAAAATATGTGCCCGCAATACCTTGAAACCGGGTCTTACCGCCAGAAGCGGGCCGCAAGCACATGATACATCACGTATGCCAATCCGTAGGTGGGAAGGATCATCAACACCGCCGCCAACAGCGGAAGCAGGCCCGCCTCCGTATTGAACAAACGACTCACCGCCGCAAACCAGCTCCCCCCAAGATAAATGGTGAACAGCACACAGCCCACCTTCTCGCCCAAAGGCAGGGACCGAAACGGCACCATCGCCTCCTTGGGCGGCAGCCATCGCCGTCCAGGGACAGTGTCCACAGAAGGAATTATTCGCGTCTGTGCGGCCCCAGTATCCGGATTTTCACCCATGACAGAGCTGCGGCGCAGCGCCGGACGGGACCCTGACCAGGGATTGTGCATGTCATGGGATTGCATGATGAATTTCCTCCTGAAAAAGGGGGGAACACGGCCACCCACCCAAACCCCCGGCCGTGTTCCCGTTGATTTCACTTCAGTGGAAAGTTCCGCCAGGAAGCGGACGCCCTCCGTGGAAAGTACCACCCGGAAGGGGCTTTCCTCCGTGGAACGTGCCACCGGGAAGGGGGCGGCCACCGTTGAAGCTGCCTTCCGGCAGTGCGTTGATCTTCTTCATTTCCATACTCCTGTGCATCGCTGTTTCATACCCGGTGCCTCGTGACACCCGGGTTCACACCACATGTGCGAACAAGCCTTATCATGCAAAGTGGGTGCCAACTCCCATGCGATGTCCTGATCCCGTGAAATTTCTGTGCCCGCCCCTTCCGACACCACAAAAACCCACCCCACATTCTGCGGACGCAACAAAACCATTGCCGAAAATACAAACGCCCAATTTCCGACGATCGGAAGCCAGAGAATCCCCTTTTCCGATCATCGGAAAATCAATTTCGCGCGTTTGCGGGGGGCACGCCCCCCTGCACCCCCCGAAGAACGCTCCGGGCATCCGCATGCCCCTCGCCTTCCCGCTCCGCGGGGCGGGGGCATTGCGGTGCCCTCCGCTACCGACCCACGGAAGGCGGATCGGTCCTCAAGAGGCGCAGCCCCAGGTCGTACCCGCGGTAGCCGGGCGAGAACCCGTTCCGGTACGCCGAACGGCAGTACCTGGCGAAGAAGTCCAAGACCCGCCCCGGAAGACGCGGAGGGAACCCGAACCGGGGCCCCGGGGATCCACCACCAGTCCCTTGGCATAGTCTCCATACCAATCCTGGCACCATTCCCATACATTCCCGTGCACCTCGTGCATCCCCCACCCATTCCCCCTCAGCTTCCCAACGGGCTGCGTCTTCCCCTCACTCGTCTTGGCGTACCAACCCACCCGCGCCAGATTCGGGCAGTACCCATCCTCGCTCACCAACTCCAAACCGTTGTTCAACGCACTTGTCGTCCCCGCTCGGCACCCGTGCTCCCACTCCGCCTCCGTGGGTAAACGCAACCCCGCAAACCCTAGCTTCCGGTCCGCCTTCCCGATCCATTCCTGCACATCCTCCCAACTCACGTTCTCTACCGGTGCGTCCAAACCGGATTGCTTGAACGCCGAGGGATTCTCTCCCGCCACAGACACCCACTGCCGCTGCGTAACCGGATATTTCCCCATCCAATATCCTCGCGTCAGCTTTACGGGGTGGCGTGTTTCATCGGAGCTCCTTCCCAATTCCCCCTCCGGACTGCCCATCCAAAAGAAATCCTCCTCACCTGAAATCCGCTTCCACGCCGCACTCGTCGTCGCCGGACACCAGCAAAACACCAAGGGTACATTCCCCGGCAGCATCAGCGTCATCTCCTCCCCGGGCTCCGGCTCCCTCATAGTATTTCTAGGCAAGGGCGGGGCCAAATCGGGCATCACAGGTTGTTCGTTTTGCAGTGCACGGGCCACATGTTCCTCCACCCAGAGGAATTTCCGAATCTCCCCGCATTCCTCCAGCCTAAAGCCTTTGTCCCGTGCCGCCAACTCCCGGCGACCGTCTTTGTACAACAGCACCAGACCCCAGTACCCGGGAATTTCTCCGCGCTGCCCGTTGGCAAACAAATGGTTTGCAATGGTGATGAAGGGGATGTCTTCCCCAAACGACAAGCGCGCCAGTCGAGTGACATCGACCTGCCCCACGCTGCCTTCTCCTTGTATTTCCGCGGGGATGTTCATGATTATTTTCTTCGCTGTTTATTTTCCGGATATCCACAAGACCAGCATCTGAGCTTACTTTCCCATGGTTTGAGCACCACGGAACAATGTGGGCATATCGGCAAATCGGACATGGTGATATCTGAATTGCGCCGGGTGATGTCCGGCCATCCACAAGTGAAGCAACGCAATTTCCCTTCCCAGGGTTTCATCCGACCGTGGCCATAGGGACAGTGCCCGGGCATGATGCTAAAAGCTCTTGAACTTTTAGATGCATTGCGATCGCTGCTCACAAAGGATGTTCCGGATGGGCGCGATGATGTCTCAACCCGATTTTCTGATGGGACTTGGAAGTTTTTTGATGCACGTTGCGTTCGCAAAGCATCCGCCACATGCGCCTCCACCCATAGAAATTTTCGGATCTTCCCGCATTGCGCGAGGCTTAGTCCTTTGTCCCGTGCCGCCAACTCCCTGCGACCGTCTTTGTAGAGCAATACCAGCCCCCAATAATTCGGGATTTCGCCCCGCTGCCCGTTGGCAAACAAATGGTTTGCAATGGTGATGAAGGGGATGTCTTCCCCAAAAGACAAGCGCGCCAGCCGGGTGACATCCACCTGGCCCACGCTGCCTTCGCCCTGGATTTCTGCTGGAATATTCATATTGAATCTTATTGCTTGACGAGCCGAAAGCCGCGCAGGTTCCTCCATTGTTTCCCGGCTGTTCTTCCATGGCGGGAAGCAGATCGGCAGCATCGAGCCGTGAGACAGGCACTCCCGCCACGCCTTACACGGTAGGCTCCCATCGCAGGACCTACAGGATCAACTCCCATTTCATCAGGATAACTTCCGTACCAATCCCGGCACCATTCCTCCACATTGCCATGCATCTCGTACAGGCTCCATG
>PXDP01000515.1 GCA_003565035.1 PVC group bacterium
ACGAGGATATCAGCCAGACCACCAATTTGGCCGAAGGATTTCACAACGCGGAGGCCCTGCCCGGCACACATCCGCACGTGGAACGAATTCATACCATGCATCACTGGTTCCGCGAGCATTTCAGAACCCGGGCCCCACGCACGATTCCCATCACTCAAACCGGAGACCGACCATGAACACCCCGTCCCCTTCTTCTGTCAACCGCCGCGATTTTTTAAAAACTGGCGGTCTCGGTCTCGCAGCCCTCAGCGGTCTGGGGATTCAGCCGACTGCGAAAAGTGTTCAAACCAGTGGCAGACCCGCAAGCGGCCGCGCCAAAAATATTATTTTTCTGGTTTCGGACGGCATGAGCGGGGGAACCTTTTCCACCGCAAATCAGTTTCTGCAATGGAAAGAGGGCCGGCCCAGTCACTGGGCGGAACTTCTGCTTCAGGGAAAGGGCCGTTTCAGCATGATGGACACCGCGTCGCGGAGTTCAATTGTGACCGACTCGGCGGCGGGATCTTCCGCATGGGGATGCGGGCAGCGTGTCCATAACGGTCGCATCAACATGGCCGGCGAAGGACGGCCGCTGCGGACGATTCTGGAAATTGCGCGCGATGCGGGCAAAGCGACCGGGCTGGTCACCACGGCCACGGTGACACACGCAACACCGGCGGGATTCGGCGCGAATGTTATGGGCCGCGGAGATGAACGCCAGGTGATGGAGCAATATCTTGAGCGGGAGTATGATCTGCTGCTGGGGGGCGGACGCCAATTCATCGGCGAATTCGAGGGTCAGCCGTCCCTGCTGCCCAGGGTTGAGGCCGGCGGATATGAATTCGTGGAAGACCGGAACAGCCTGCTGAACGCAAAGGGAAAGGATGCGCGGCTGATCGGTCTGTTTGCGGAGGAGCACCTGCCCTACGAGGTGGACCGCATGTACCGTCCGGAAGCACTGCACGAGCAGGTGCCCAGTCTCGCGGAAATGACGCAGGTGGCCCTTCGCCGTCTGAGCACCAATCCCAATGGATTTCTGGTGCAGATCGAGGGGGCCCGCGTGGATATGGCCGCGCACCTCAATGACACCGGCGGGCTGCTGCATGATCAGCTGGCCTTCGATCAGGCGGTAAAAGTGGCGCTCGATTTCGCCGAAGAGCATGACGACACGCTGGTCATCGTGACCACCGACCACGGAAACGCCAGTCCGGGCCTGAACAGCGGGAATAATGGCGGGCGGCGCAACTTCCAACACATGGATGCCATCCGGGGGTCTTACCGCACCCTGCGTGACCGACTGGACCGTGATCAGTCCGCAGAAGAGATTCAGTCCCATGTCGCGGCGGTACTTGGACAGGAAATCGAAGTGGAGCACGCCGAACTCATGCTGCGTCACATGAACAATGAATTCAGGCTGCCCTACCGCCGCTTCCCCTGGCTTGCGTCTTTGGTCGGCCAGATCATAGCCAACCACACCGATTTCGGATGGATCGGAAATCAGCATACTGCGGAACATGTTTACCTGAATGTCGTGGGACCCGGCAGCGAGCTTGTGCAGCCTTTTACTCGCAATACCGATTTATTCGATTTAATGATCCGCTCTGCAGGCATGGAAGCCTGGCGGACCTGATTTCAGGCCGATACGATCCTTTTTATCACAGATCACACAGAGGACTTGCCCATGCCCCCCAACATTCTGTTTCTCATTTCCGACCAGCAGCGCGCCGACACCCTCGGGGTGCTGAATCCGAAAATCCGCACGCCCAATCTGGACCGGCTGGCACAAAATGGCACCGTCTATACCCGCTGCTATCCCACGACCCCTGTCTGCCTCCCCTGCCGGGCCTCGCTCCTCAGCGGGCTCTACCCTTCCGCGCACGGCGCCATGCACAACTACACCGGACTGCGGCCCTCCCTGTCGCCGATGGTGGCGGACTGTTTCCGTGAAGCGGGGTATCACACCCATATGATTGGGAAGAGTCATGTCCATCCCTGCCATCAGGCGGGAAGCCCCGAAAGTGCCCCGCACATTCACGACCGCGACTACTTCCGTAAGTGGCACGGTCCCTGGTACGGCTTTGAACACGCCGATCTGAACATCGGCCACAGCACGGAAACCCACGCCTGCGGCATGCATTACGGCGTCTGGCTGGAAGACCGGGGCATCGATACCGACAAATTCTTCGGACACACGCGCTACGAGGAATACGGGGCCTGGGATTTACCGGAAGATGCGCACAATTCCGCCTGGATTGCGGAGACGGTGATTGAATCCATGCGCCGCTCCAAACAGGAAAACAAGCCGTTCTACATCTCCGCGAATTTCCAGGATCCGCATAATCCCTGCATGGTTCCGGAGCCGTGGGCCTCGATGTACAGTCCCGACGACATGCCGGACTTCGGCTTCAAACCCGGTGAACCCGAATGCTTTGCGGACAAACCGCCCTTTTATGAGGAAATTCTGAAATCAAACGGCCCCTATGCGGCGAAGTATTCCGAAGGCGGCCCCGCCAAAGCCACCAATGCCGCTCATCTGAGCTTTACCCCGCAACAGGCGCGTGAAAACGCCGCCTGCTATTACGGCATGGTCAGCCTGATGGACCACCATATCGGACGCATCCTGGACGAACTCGAACAGATGGGCGAACTGGAGAATACGATCATTGTCTTCACCTCCGACCACGGAGATTTTCTCGGGGATCACGGGCTCTGGTGGAAAGAACTGTATCCCTACGAAGAGGCCCTGCGGGTTCCCTGTATTGTGAGCTGGCCCGGACACCTTCCCGAAGGCCGGCAGAGCAGCGCCCTCACCGGGCTGATTGACTTCGCACCCACCTGGCTGAGCCTGGCGGGGCTTCCGCCGCAGCAGACCTTTCAGGGTGTGGACCAGAGCACAGTCTGGCAGGGACAGAAGGAAAAACTCCGCGAAACCATCGTGGTCGAGGACCGCCCCGGAGACAGCCCCTTTAATCAGCGGGTCTACATCACCGACCGCTATAAGCTCGTCGCCTACAGCAATCCGGACTGGGGCGAACTCTACGATATGGAAAACGATCCCCATCAGGTGCGGAACCTCTGGTCGGATCCCGCATACACGGATTTACGCTTCCGACTGATGCAGGGCCTGTTGGCCGAGGAAATGAACCGGCATCATCCCTATCACCCGGTTTATCCGCGCGACACCCCCTGAGCGGTTTCCGCTCAACCGGGTTTTTCGCGCCACAAATCCGAGGGATTGTGCTTCACAGAAAGCCCTGAGGCGGTGATCCCGCTTTTTTCGGGGTCTTCGTATTCAGCATAATATGCATCCATCGCCGCCGATAAGTCGGCGATGACCTTGGCGTGAGCGGGTTCCTGAATGGCGTTGACGGTTTCGCGCGGGTCGGACACGAGATCGTAAAACGCGTCACACACCTCAACACCGGAAGGATGCGGATAGCGGCGGATCAGCTTGGCGGTGTCCGTGCGCGCCATGCGGTTCGGGCCGCTTTCGCAGAACTGAATGTCGCGCCGGAGGGCATCCGGATCGCGGATCAGCGGCAGCAGGCTTTCGCCGGGGGAGCCCTGACGGGCCAGAATCGCGTCGCGGTCCGCCCCGGCCAGATCCAGCAGCGTCGCGTGCAGATCGCAGTGGTCGCTCCGGCGGCTCACCTTCAAGCCGGAGGGAAGACCGGGTCCCCGCATCAGCAGCGGCACATGAATGGACTCCTCCAGGAAATTCGCGGGGTTGGTGGCGTTGGCTTTGGTGTGCAGACCATGATGCCCGTTCATATGTCCGTGATCGGAGGTGTAAATAATCACGGTGTTGTCCAGTTGGCCCATGTTTTCCAATTCGGTGATGATCCGGAGCATCTGCTGATCGATATTTTCAATGGAGGCGTAATAATCCGCAAGCTCCTTCCGGCGGGCGGGATCATCCGGATTGAAAATGCCGAAGCGCGGACGGCCGTGCAGCGCCAGATGCGGCTCGCGGGGAATATCCGAAAACGCACAGTTCCGGTAATGATGCCGGAGCGGGGCCGGCTCCGCATTGTGCGGGGTATGGGTGTTGGTGTAGCCGACAAACAGGAAAAACGGATCTTCACTCTCCGCCTGTTCGCGCAGAAAGCGAATCGCGCGTTCGGTGTAAAAGACCTCCTGATGACCGTGCGCCTCGATTCGGTCGGTTCCGTCGATGAACTGCTGGGATTTGAAGGCCGCCCGGGTTCCCAGAAGACTGGTGAACCAGGTGTCAAACCCCGGCATGGGATGCCGGGAATCGCCGGCGTGCCATTTCCCCACCAGCCCGGTGCTGTATCCCTGCGCCTTCAGAAAGGTTCCCAGCGTGTCCTGTCCGGCAATGCCGTGATGATCCGTCGTTTCCCTGGTTTCACCCAGCCAGTCGTGAATTCCGTGGCGGCTGGGAATCTGACCATTCCAGAAGGAGGCCCGGGCCGGAGAGCAGACCGGATTGGGACAGAAGGCATGATCAAACCGGACCCCCGTGTCCGCCATCCACTGCATCACCGGCGTGTGAAGCTCCCGGTTACCATAGGCGCTGGAGGCCCACTGACCATGATCATCGGTAAGGAAAACAAGCAGGTTGGGTTTACCGGGCATTCCAACCTCTTATTCGAACCGCAGACGGAACCAAGCCGGGACTTCATCCGTTTCCGGGAGCTCAGGATAGGTATGGCGGAACCGCCCGCCGGACAGCAGAGAACGCCCCCCCTCGTAATACCAAACCGACAGTTCACCCTGATTTCGGCCTTCCGGTGCCAGGAAGGTTATCAATCCCCGCGTGTAAGGTCCCCGCAACTCAATGCGGGAAAGTTCCGAGACCGACTCCTGGCGGAGTTCGGTGTAACTCAGCGATCCGGAGCGGTTGTTCTGGGTGCGGAAGCGGACACTGAACGGACGCATGAGCTGATCAACGCGTGCCTGTTCAACTCCCTGCGGGGCAAGCGGCCCGCGCAGCCGCTGGATGGACATATCGTGCTCCAGCACCGGAGGCAGCACCGCCACCACCGCCAGCCGGGGATCGTCGGGACGCGCTTCGGGAAATTCGATGCGGTAGCCGAAATCCATTCCGTCCGGCAGCATACGGATACGGGTTTCGACAATGGCCTCACTTTGCATGCGGGCGCGCCAGACCAGGTCTTCACCCTGCAATTCAACCGGAACATCCATGGCGCGGAAATCCCGGTCTCCGCGGCGACCGTCGGAGCGGTCCGTGTGCTGCAGCCGAAGAATCATGGGCGGATAGTCCACGGGAACCCCGCGCTCCCGGAACTGAATCTGGGCGAAGTCGTGGTGGTTATGAAGGGTCAGCCGGTAATGCTCGGTGAAATGGGAAAACAGCACCCGTCTGCCCGGTGAGTCGGCATGCAGACTTCGGGTCAGGGCGCGGTTGCGGGAATCCTGATCCAGCCGGATCAGAGGTACGCGCACTTCCGCGCCGTCGGCATTGGCCAGCCGGACCGTATCCCCCTCCAAATCCAAATAACGCCCCTCAAAGCTGTGCTGACCGTCGGCACTGACCCAGGCGGGTAAATCCGCACGCAGAATGACTGCGCCTAACAGTGAACCAAGGAATAACGATTTACAAAGATTCATAATGCCTCCGGGTTATCTTTAAAAGCGGGAGTGCCGGGCAAAAAAGATCCGCACGCCTTCCGGACCTGCGGATCTTGATCATCATACCGAAATGACGGCATTATTTACGGATGTGCTTGCGGCGGGTCCAGAACAGGCAGCCGAACGCAACGCCGACCAGCAGGATTGTGGAGGGTTCGGGAATGACCGTGAGTTGGAGACTGCCTTCCTCGAAATAAGCGAAGCGGCCGGTGCCCACAGGCGCGGCATTTTCCACGCCAAGGTTGCTGATGTTCGTCAAATCGAATGTGGCGGTACCACCGATAAGCGTGTAGGGAGTAAAGAGATCCAATGCATCCCAGCCGGCCACGTTAAAATCCAGGCTGTCCACTCCGAATCCGGTTTCGAAACTTACAGTTCCAGAGCCATTGACCAAAAGGGTTAAATTCGGGTTGACCGCAAGTTGACTTGTACTCGTGAAATGGAGATTTCCGTCCGTAATCGTTCCACGGTTCACCAGGCTGCCGTTGGC
>PXDP01000385.1 GCA_003565035.1 PVC group bacterium
CCCACCGCTGGCCGATGCGGAGATCGGCGCACCTGTAGGGAGCCGCATTGGCCGGGGCGGAGGGGGAGTAGCGGACGGCGGCGGGCTTTGCCCGGCCGGTGCCAATACGGCAATTGGCGCTCCCGTGGTCCACAACACCATCACCCCATCATGACTTTCCCGCTATTTCCTCCTCTTATCCCAGCGGTTCAGGAAGGTGTTCGGGTTGGGCAAGGGCGTGCCAGGGAAGGACCTGAATGCCGGCTTCGGTTGACCCGACATCTCCGCCGTAAACGAGACAGGGATTGATGGCGGTGCCGCCCGCCAATTCCATCCAGCGGTGCAGGCCTGTGAACCAGTCACTGGTAAGGGTCATGCCGGATTTGATCTCCACTGGACAGAGACTACCCGCGACATCCACCAGGAGATCGACCTCCAGTCCGGTGTTGTTTCGCCAGAAGGAATGGCGGGGTCTTTTGCCTTGATTGAGGCGGATTTTCATGAGTTCAACAATGATCCAGTTTTCGAACAAGGCACCGCGCAAAGGATGGGTGGCGAGTTGTTCGGGTGTTTCTATTCCCAGCAGTTGAATGGCCAGACCTGTGTCCCAGAAATACAGTTTCGGTGTCTTGACCAGACGCTTTCGAAAGTTTCGGTGGTGCGGAGGCAGTCGAAAAGCAATGTAGGAACTCTCTAAAATACTGAACCATTTGGACACGGTTCCATGATTGAGACCGCAGTCATTCCCGATGCGGCTGGCGTTGAAGAGCTGTCCGATGCTTCCCGCGCAAAGTCCGAGAAAACGCTGAAACAGGGAGGTGTCCTGGACATTGACGATCTGCCGCACATCTCGTTCCACATAGGTGGCGAGGTAAGCGTTCAGCCAGAATTGAGGGTCTATGCCCTGGTCAACCAGCGGAGGATATCCGCCCCGGAAAAGAGCTTCCGGCCAGGTGTCGGGAAAATGACCTGCGTCCTGAAGCTCGGCGGCGCTGAACGGGAGCAGTGCCAGAAGGCCCACCCGTCCGGCGAGACTTTGCGAAATATGCGCCATCACGCCAAATTGCTGGGAGCCGGTGAGAATGTACCGTCCCGGACGGGTCTCGTCGTCCAGGACTTCCTGCAGATACGAGAACAGGTCTGGTACCCGCTGGACTTCGTCAAAAACACCGCCATCCGGGAAGCGCTGCAAAAATCCTCTTGGATCCCGATCAGCCCGGCCACGCTCGTCGGGATTTTCCAAGGAGACATAGGGCAAATGTGGAAAGGATTGACGGCAAAGTGTGGTTTTTCCGGATTGACGGGGCCCCGTGACCGCGACCGCCTTGAATTGGCGGGCCATATTTAGAAGGGTTTTCTGGATGTTTCTTTGAATCATCATTCGAAAACTTTACAGATTGATAATCAAATTGTCAATCTGTAAGATCTGGTGGGATTCGTGCCGCCATGCTTTTTATCACCCGTTGTACCCAAGTACTCTGCCGGAGGTTTTTACAGGAGGAAGTAGAGAGAGCAGAGGCCGTGGGGGCAGGGGGGAGTGAAAACGAACGTTGAACATTGAACGTCCAACTTCGAACGTTGAACGTTGGGGCGGAGGGGGACAGGAGCGCCAATCTCCGCATTGGCCGGGGCGGCGGGGGAAGAGCGGAAGACGGCGGGCTTTTGCCCACCGCTGGCCGATACGGAGATCGGCGCTCCTGTAAAGTGGGGCGAACTGGAGCTATAATTGAGCGTAGTAGAAAAAATACATTTTTAGAATAGATTTTTCCGATTGGGTTGCTTAGCTTTTATCTGGAATTGCAATCAAAACAGGAGAGAGAATATGAAACGTTTGGTTTACGTGGTATGCCTCTGTGCGGGGCTTTCGGGTTTGGTTTCGGCGCAGTCACTGGGGCTGCATGGCTCGTATCTGGATGTGCGTGACGGGGGCGATGCCTATGGAGTCGGGGCGGTGCTGAAGGCGTCGCTGACGGAGTTGATCTTTGTGGAAGGGCGTATTTCACGGTATGAGGGGATTGACTCCTCGAGCAGCTCCGGTCCGCTCCGCTTGCAATTTGAGAGCGATTTGACCCCCATAGAGGTGGGGCTGGGCGTTGAGCTGCCGCTGGGCGCCTCCGCTTCGTTCTGGCTGAGTGGCGGTGTCTATTGGATGCGGCTCAGTTCGGATGCCACCCTGAACGGGGAGCCTGTGCCGGTGGATGTGGACAACAACCGGGGCTGGTACGCTCTGGCCGGCCTGGGCACCGGGGATCGGGTTCAACTCTACATCGAAGGACAGTACCGCACAACCGACGCGGAATTCTCCACCTCCGTGCCTGTGCCTGCTCTCGCGGATCTCTCCGACACCGATCTGCACAAAGTGTCCTTCAACGTGGGCGTCCGCATTCGCTGGTGATTTATTTGAACCACGGATGAGCACGGATGCACACGGATAAAGACAGATCGAATATTGGTTTCGGCAAGAAGTAAAACATTGCCCCTGCACATGCCAAAAGAAATCTCCCACATGATGATGCAGTGCAGTCTGGAGGCCGGGGAGCTGTTTGGCGTTTCCAGGGCGGAGATGGTGTCGCGCCTGAGCCATCCGGATCAGCTGGAGCGTCGTTGGGTCTGGTTCGACTGGGAGGAGTACGTGAACCTGATGCGTTTTGTGTTCGGGCATGTCGGCACCGGGTCGGAACTGGTGGCGGCGGGGCAGCGGTATCTGAATGAGCGCTACCGCACCCGTTCGGCGCATCTGTATGCACAGTATACAAATTGGGAACGCGTTCTTTGGGTGGCGAAAACGCTGATGGCGGGGCGGATGATGCGGGGCTACCGGATTGATTACACGGAAAAGGGCGGGGACCGTTTTGAAGTGACCATGTCGATTCCGGATCACCTGGAAAGCTATCCGGATTTTTTTTATTTTCTGACCGGGGTCTGGACCGGCAGCAGTCCGCAGGCGAAGCTGCAGCACACAATCCATTCGCTGGAGGTCTTCCCGCACCATGCGGTGGCGGACATTACTTTTGACAAACGCTCCCTGCATTCCCGGGTCGCGTTTAATCCGCTCTATTCGCGGTTGAAAACGTTTTGGGAACTGAGGCGCTGCCGCCGGGAAATGACGAAGGTCACTACGGAACTGGAACGGGAAACGGAAAATCTGGTCAAGGCCTTTGATGCGGTGTCGAATGCGGTTTTTTTACTCCGGGAGGGCTGCATCGTCCTGGCCAACGAAAATGCCCGGGCCCTGCTGTCCGGGATTCCGGATTTGAAGGAGGTGTTTACTTCCGGGATCCTGACGGAAAATCCCGGGACGTCCGCGCAATGGGAAGCCGGAGGCCGGATCTTCAACGTGCGCTGTCAGAGGCTCGAAAACCACGAAGGCAAAGAGATGCTGGTGTCCCTGAAGGATCAGACCTATCTCCGGGATCTGGAGGAAAAACGCTCGCAGGGTACGGAGGCGATTCGCCGGGAGGCCGAAAGTAAACTGGAACAAAGTTTGGGCGGAACTCTTGAAGAGCTTGTCCGGTTGATTGGGGAGGTGGCGGAATCGGAGCCTGACGGCGAAACCCGGGCCTTATTGTCCTCGCTGAAGGGGTTGGCGCGGCATTGCCGCCGTCAGGGGCTGGCACTGTTGGAGGGCGATCCGCCCAGTTTCGCGAGCGATAAGGATTTGATGAACGCGCTGCGGGATCTGGTGCGGGAGTTCAAGGATGTGTTCGATTTTGTCGTCATCCTGGAAGGCGATACCCTGCCGCCTCTGCGGGAACCGCGTGAGCGTGGTGTCTTTTTTCTCATGGTTCAGGAGGTGCTGCGTAATGCCTGGCGGCATTCGGGGGTGAAGGAGGCCCGAATGCTCTGCAGTCCGGAACGGGTGTGCATTACCGACCGGGGACGGGGCTTTTCGCTGTGCGACGCCAAGGCCTCCGGACTGGGTCTGGTCAGTATTCGCAACCGGGCAGAGCTTCTGGGGCTGCGGGCGGAATGCATTGAGGGTGAGGACTACGGATGGTGCTTTTTGACCGCCCTGCCGCTGGAGGAGGCCTCATGAAAACGCCGACGGGGCTTGGTCCCAATGAAGTGGTGCGTCATTTGCAGTCCGGGTATCAACGCACTGCGAAGTGCGGGGACACGCTGGAGGAAACGCGGGACACCCTCCGGCGCTTGTTTGACGCGGTATCCGATGCGGTTTTTTTATATCAGGCCGGTGAAATCGTGCTGCAAAACGAAAATGGCCGGAGCCTGCTGCGCTCGTTCGGCGACCGGAAATCGTGGCTGGAAACGGAAATGTACCGGAAGGCGGGCCAGGTGTTGCGGGGCTTGCCGGTCACCCTGAACCAGACACACAATGACCGGGAAAGGGTACTGGTGATTCACTCAGCCAAAGCGTTGAGGCTGGAGGAGGGCAACGCCTTGCTGGTGACGGTTGTGGATCTGTCTGCGGCTCTGGAACAAACCGCAACGCTTGAAAAGGCCTCCTCGGAAGAGCGGAGGCGTATCGCGCGGGATTTGCATGACGGACTGTCCCAATTGCTGACCAGCCTTCAGTTCCAGGCCCGGGCCCTGGCTCTCCGTAAAAACACGGATCCCGGTGCATCCTCTTATACCCGCATCGCCGCACTGGCGATGGTCTGCGCCCGGAAAGGTCGGGAACTTCACCGTGAATTTTATGAAATATAGGGGTAGTGCCCCGATAGGCAGCCTTCCGGATTTATGGTAAAAGGGCGGCTATGAAAACAATACTTCTTGTGGATGATCATCCCATGATGCGCAAAGGCAGCATGGCGCTCCTGCAGACCCTTCCCGGCGAACACACCTGTATGGAAGCCGGCTCCCGGCAGGCGGCTCTCGCTTTGCTGGAGGAGCACGCGGTGGATATGGCTGTAGTGGACCTGGTGCTGGGCCAGGACGACGGCCTCGATTTCATCAAAGAAATCACCAGCCTTTATTCCGAGCTGAAAGTGCTGGTCCTGAGCATGCAGCCTGAAGCGCTGTATGTGGAGCGGGTCCTGAAAGCCGGGGCGCTGGGGATGGTCTCGAAAAGCGATGATCCGGACACGGTAATGGAGGCTTTTACCGCCGTGATGCGGGGAGAGTTTTTCATGAGCCCGGCCTCCAATGCCCTGATGCTCAAAAAACTGCTTCGCCGGAAAATGCCCAAAGGGGACAGTCCGGTCAGTCAGCTGAGTGACCGCGAACTGCATGTCTTCCAAATGCTGGGGACCGGATATTCCACGGTTGAAATCGCCGATCATCTGACCTTAAGTGTAAAGACGGTCGAAACCCACCGTGAAAAGATCAAGCGCAAACTCGGGCTGAAAGATGCCAGGGAACTTGTGCACGCCGCCAGAGCCTGGGTTCAGGGAGAGGCGTAGTTGCGGGGTCATGCGTGATCGTGGAGGGGCGGGAGGAGGGTGCTGCTGAGCTGGAGGGATGCGTGGTTGACCCCCTTGAGGGAGCCGAAGGTGTCGCGCATGTCGCGGAGGAGTTTGCAGGGGCCCTGGACGAGGAGGATTTGGAGGCTTTGGTCGGCTTCGAGGTGCACGAGCTGGATGGTGATGATTTCTTTGAGGTATTGGTGCTGGAGATCGGTGATACGGTTCTGGAGATTGCGGCGCTGGTGCTCATAAATAAAGGTGAGCACGCCCATCATGACGGTGTCATCACGGGAGGCGTCAAACGCGTTCACGGCCTCGGTGATGATGCCGGTGATGGCCTGGGATCGGTTGGGGAAGCCGCGGCCGTCGGTGAGGCGGTCGAGACCGGAGAGTGTTTCGTCGGGAATGCTGACCGTGATGCGGCGGAGGGTTTGTGACATGATATTACGAATTAACTGAAATATTCATACGAAAGCAAGCGGGATTCCCGGTGATTTTGAGGGGGACATCTGGGATTATTCTTGGATTGGGGAGGAGAAAGGTTTACAGATCGCTGTGCCGGAGTACCCGGTCTTTTCCCTTCCCGGCTTACGCATCCCAAAATAATGAAGTCTCGTCACTTTATTATTGTTTTTTCAACGTGAACTCCCATTGAAGCATTCTTATGATCTATCGACTTTTTTTTACCGGCGTTTTCCTGTTTTCTTTCGTGAATCTTTCTGCCGAAGTGCGGGTCCTGGA
>PXDP01000130.1 GCA_003565035.1 PVC group bacterium
CCAGGAAAGGCTTTCGAGCCACCCCGCCGGACACGCCGGCCAATGATTTCCGCACCGCCTCCGGCACAAAGCGGCGGAACAGCTCGTCCTCCAGCGACACAAAAGACCGGGCACTGCCCGGATCCCCCTGACGCGCCGCACGGCCGAACAACTGCCGGTCAATCCGCCGCGCCTCATGCCGCTCGGTCATGATCACGTGCAGTCCCCCCGCCTCCGCCACATCCCGCCCCAGTTTAATGTCCGTACCCCGGCCGGCCATGTTGGTGGCAATGGTGATTTTCGCCTCCAGTCCGGCCTCGGCAATAATCCGCGCCTCTTCCGCGTGCCGCACCGCGTTCAGAAGATTATATTCCAATCCTTTTGCCTCCAGCCGAACCGCCAGCTGCTCACTGGCCTCCACGCTCCGGGTACCCACCAAAACCGGACGGCCCAAACCGTGGATCCGCTCCACCTCGTCCGCAACCGCCTCCCATTTCTCTTCCTGCGTGGCAAATATCCGCTCCGGAAGCACTTCCCGGATGCAGGGTTTGTTTGTCGGCACCCGCACCACGGGCAGGCCGTAAATCCGCCAGAGCGGAAACCGGGCCTCCCAGGCGGTCCCGGTCATCCCGCAAATCTTCGGAAATAATCGGAAAAACCGCTGAAAACTCATCCGGGCCACGGTTTCATTCGGTTCGGTGATTTCCAGACCCTCCTTGCACTCAATGGCTTGGTGCAGACCCTCGCTCCAGGAGCGGTTCGGCATAATCCGGCCGGTGAATTCATCGACAATCATGATTTTCTCGTCCTGCACCACATACTGCCTCCCTTTCAGAAACAGCTCCCGCGCGGTAATCGCCTGCTGCAGCAGGGCCTGACTGCGCCCCACCCCCTGCCAGACCGGCGGCAGATCCTCCACCAAACCGGAAATCCGCTCCTTCCCCTCTTCGGTAAGCTTGACCTCCCGATACCGGTGATCCACCGTGTAGTGCGTCTCCGGCTCAAGCTGTTTCACCAGATCGCGGGCGGCCATACAAGCCTCCACCAGCATCGGATTTGCCCGCGGCTGGGCAATAATCAGGGGCGTGACCGCCTCGTCGATGAGAATACTGTCCGCTTCGTCCACAATCGCCGTATGCAGCCCGCGCAGCACCAGGCCCTCCGATCCGCTTTTCCGGGGGCACACCAATTGCCGAATCAGCCGGCGCTGCGGATCCGACACCCGCTGCAACTGAAGCCGGTCTCTGAGAAAATCCGCCAGCACTTCTTTACTCGTCGTATAGCAAATATGGGCACCATACGCCCGCCGACGCTGTTCCGCCTCCATCAGCCCGGTCACATAATCCACCTTCAAGCCGCAGAACTGATACAGCGGACGGTAGTTTTCCGCGTCCCGCTGCGCCAGATAATCATTCACCGTCAGAATATGACAGGGCAAATGGGTCCACCCGGCCAGCACGGCCGCCAGCGCCGCCGTCAGCGTTTTCCCCTCCCCGGTGGCCATTTCCGCGAGCCGCCCGTCCTCCATGGCCAGCGCCCCCAGAATCTGCACCGGGTAGGCCCGCAACCCGACGGTCCGCGCCGCCGCCTCCCGAATCGCCGCCAGAGCCGGTGCCACCCGCTCAGGCACCGCCGCCCGGTGACGCCGGAAGGCATCCCGGTGCTCCTCCAGCCGCTCCCGCAAATGACGGTCTGAAAGGTTCGTCAGCTCATCCGCGTGTGCCTCCACCTCCCGAACCTGCGCCCACAGGGCCGTCAGCACCTTGTTGCGCCGCCCCGCACTCCCGGTCAGCGTATGCGCCAGAGCATCCAGCCCTTTCGGCAGGGCTTTGGGCCGTTTGACCGTCAGCGCATGATATTCAACCGAAGGCATCGCGAAAGACACGTTTATCGCTCCCTGCGCAAAATCTGACGAACCCGGCGGCTGGCCTGTGTCCAGAGACTTTCCGGGGCCACCCGGAAGCGGACCCGTCCAGTGCGTCCATGGTGAAGCTGCGCGGCCTCCGCCGGCGGCAATTGGATTCGCACTTCGAAAAACGTTCTGGCCGCCTCGGTTCCCTCGCGGGCATCCTGACGGACCGCCACATCCCCCCCGCCATACCAGCCCAGCGCCGGGGACGGCAGCATCCGCTGTTCCGCAGGAATCACCCGCCATCCGGGTGCCTCCATCGGTTCGTGCGCGGCCCCCCGCAACCGAACCCGGGCCCGGCGCACGCCCGCCTCGTCGAACAGCCAGCGCGCCTCATCCTGCGAAATCACCGCCACAAACAGACGGTTCTCCGGATGAAGCACATACCCGAGAATACTGCCCCGCTCCACCCACATTCCCTGCAAGTCCTCCAGCGCGCCCGAAACCCATATGCCCGGCAGCGGCGACCGCACCTGCTGATTCCGGCGGTGCTCCTGCAAACGCTCCAGACGCTCACCCATCAACTGACGGTGGGCGGCAATCACATCCAAGTCCGCCGTGGAACGGTGCAGGGCCCGACGGTACAGCGCGTCCGTGTGCGCCAGCGCCGCCTGTTCACCGCGCCAGGCAAAGTCCCATTCCGGATCATCCAGCCGGGCCAGCGGCGCGCCGAACCCCACCCTTTCCGAAGAAGGCTTTGACAGTTCCACCAGCGTTCCCGCAGTCCGGGCGGTCACCTCACTGAACGGAAAAGACACCACCGTTCCCGGCGCGGAAAACGAAGAGGGAAAGGGCACCCAGCCCACCAAAGCGGCCACCGCGGCCGCGCCGGCGATGGAAACCGCGATCGCCCGGCCCCGGTTCCGCTCCAGACTTGGATCGGTCAGCAAATAGTGGACAAATTTAAAGACCGGCATAATGATCCAGGTCGTCACACAAATAACCGCCATCACAATCCCCGCCAGCAGGAAGCGGCGGCTCACAAAGAGAATAATCCCCCCGAACACAATCACCCGGTACAGTCCGCTCAGCACCCCGTACACCGCCAGGGTCACCTGCTCCCCGCGGAAAGGACTGGCCGGACGCATATTCTTTTTGCCAAGCAGTTTCCCTTCAAAGATATACCGCAACTGCTGCGTGCTCCGCTGATACAGGTTGGGAATATCCAGCAAATCCGACAGCAGGTAGTATCCATCGTAGCGCAGCAGCGGATTCGCATTAAAGAGCAGTGTCGAAACCGAGGCGATAAACATCAGATTGTAGGCCAGCGCGTTCAGCGGACCCGGCTGAGTGTTTGCCCAGATAAAGGTGGCGATGGCCGCCGCAAACAGCTCGAAAATCATGCCGCCCGCCCCCACCAGCATTCGCCGCCGCCGTTCACGGAAGGCCCAGCTTGCAGTCGCGTCCACATACGGTATCGGCGTGAAAATCATCAGCATGATCCCCATCGTATGCACTTCCCCGCCATACACTTTGCAGGCCATGCCGTGACCGAACTCATGCAAAAGCTTGATGAATACCAGGCCCACATACAGCAAAAAGAGGTTGGAGGGGGCCAGAATTCCCTGACTTTGATCCATAAGCGCCCCGGCATTGTCCAGCGCGGTTTTCAGGGCCAGCCCCACCACCGCGAACCACACCAAAACCCCGATTTTGCTGTAGAGCATTTTCGCATAAGGCTTCAGCTTGTTCAGCAGATCATCCGGATCAAACAGCGGAAAGCGCGCGAACATGATATAGGAAAGGTACGACATTCTCTCCTTGGTTTTCCGTTTGCGGTAACGCTCGAAAAACTGCAAAGCGTCCGGTGGCAGGTCCAGTTGCAACAGGTTCGCAAGATAAAGCTGCGCCAGCAACTGAATGACCTCGCCCTGACCGGGTGCCTCGTCCGGCATCTGCTCCAGACATTCGTTCCAGACCTCCTCCACGGTCCGTTTCGGACTCAGCCGGGCCACAAATTCATAGGCCGCCGGTCTCAGACGGAAAAACTGATGTGAAAACGGATCGTAGAGCACCCGCCACACCTCGCCCCGGTAAATCTGACGCCGGGTGCGCACGCCCGGACGCAGCGCCACTTTCTGATTCTGGACGCGGTACCAGTGCTCACTGAACATTTGGGATGCCATTTACCACCCCCACCGCAAGCGGAAATAATCCAGGGTCCGCCGGGTCAGCAGCCAGATGGGAGCCCGTTTTCCGGCATCCACTCTGGCCGTGCCGCTCATCCCGGGACGCCACCAGGCATCCCCGTCGGCCTCGATTTCACAGTGCACCACAAACACATTGGCACCATCGTCGGTAAACGACATCGGATCCACCCGCAGTACCCGCGCCGGCGTCGGTTCATTCGGACGGCTGGCAAAAATCAGCCGCACCTCTGCGCCCGGGGCGATATAATCGATATCCCGCTCATCAATCCGGGCCTGCACCCGCATCGTATCCCAGCGGGCCAGGCGGAACAGCATTTCGCCCTGACGAACCGGCGCCCCGGCCCGCTCCCGCAAGTCCCCCTCCACCACCGCGCCGGCAAATGGAGCCCGGATTTCCGAGCGGCCGAGCCGGTCCTCCATGCGCTCCAGACGCGCCCGCGCCTGAGCCGCCATCGCCTCCGCCATCCGCATTTCTCCCAGCGATCCCTCGGCCCGCGCCTTCTCGGCCTCGCGCAACGACCGGTTCAAATCCCCGAGCGCCGCCGCTTTTTCAATCAGCAGATCCCGGGTATCCAGACGCAGAAGCGGCGTTCCCGCCTCCACCAGATCCCCTTTTTCCACCAGGATTTCATCCAGAAACCCCTCAAATGGGGCCGGCAGCACCAAGGCCTGGGCCGCCTGCAGCTCAAAGGTGCCGTTTACCCGGTGCGGCCACCGGCCGAACAGAAGAAATCCGACAAGAATCACCCCCACAATAGCCAGCAACTTGGCGCCGGTATGCTCCACGCCCACCAGCGAAGCCGCCCAGGTTTTAAACCGCCGCCAGGCCCGGGCGCCAAACCAGGCACTGTTCGCCTCCAGCGTCACCAGACGCGGGGCAATCTGATCCCCACAAAGCCGCAGCCAGCGCAACTCATTCTCATCAAACGGGGCGGATTTCCGTTCCAGCGTAAGCACCGCCACCGGCTTGCCCTCTTTGCGCAACGGAACCGAAGCCGCATGACCCGAGGTCTGCTCCTCCACCAGCCGCCCGTGATCCCGCGACACCACCACCGCATCTTCCGGTGCCGGCCAGGTGACTTCCCCGTCCTGCTCGTAGGCCTCCTCCATCGCCGTTTCCAGCGATTGAACCCCGTCCATATTCTTCTCAAATTTTTCCATATGGCTGATGGCTTTCACCCGGACATAGCCATTCTTTTCCCACCCCAGACTCACCCGGTCCGCCTGTAAACGGTTGGTCAGCTCATTCACCAGCATCATCGCGGCCGAGACAAATTTCTCCTGACCGTTCAGCAAAGCCAGCACATCCAGCACATTGGAGAACTGTCCCACATCCGTGCGCGCCTGCTTGAGCACATGCTGCACCTGATACACCGGCGCCGCCGAGGATACCGCTGTCAGCCGGTCCAAAAAGGCCTCCGCCCGTTCCGTGTCAAAGGTTGACCGCACGGCGGCCACCACAATCCGTCCGTCCGACCCCGGGAGCGGGGTCAACACCGCCAAAAGCTGCATGCCCGGATCCGCCGGACTGGATTGATTCAGCCGGCCGCCCGCTTTTTCACAGACCTCCGCAATCTGAACCGGACACAGCTGCAACGCCTGCTGGCGTTCCGCCACCGGCTCATTCGGCGAAATGCCAATACACTGCCAGGGTGTCCCGGCCGTGGTGCGGACAAAAACGGCACCCGCCCGCCCGTTCACCGCGGCGGCGGCGGTTCCTGAAAGTTCCAGCCAAAACGAGGCCGGCACCCCGGAAAACTTCTGCAAGGCCTCCAGCCGCTGTCCCAGCGGCTCCGAAATAAAGTCACTCATACTCACCCCCGGCCAGCCAGAATCCGGAAATCCCCGGCTCCACTTTCGGACTCTCATTGGCGAACACCATCTTGACCCGGCGCAGTCCGCTGGCCGGATCCACCACCGGTGACATAAACGCCACCTCGCCCGAACGCTCCACCTCTTCATCCATCAAAAACCGCAAACGAACCGTCTGACCCATCGACAGGGCCCGGGCGCGCTCCGCCG
>PXDP01000014.1 GCA_003565035.1 PVC group bacterium
GGGGCGGTTTAAGGGAATACGGAGCAGCAGGGGGGGGAGGGTGCCGAGCAGTCCGAAATAAAAGGGTTCCACCTCTGCGAAGGGGGTGCGGGCCCGGAACAGGTGGAAAAGGGTCATGAGAATGATCCCGGAACAGCAGGCGGTGACAAAGGTGCGGTCGGGAATTTTTCCCGGCCAGATGTAGCCGGAGAGGAGCGGGATGAGAATGCAGGCGGTGGCGTATCCGCCAAAGAATTTCCAGATGCCGACGAGATTTTCGCCGCTGAGCTGGAAGAGGGCGGCGGCGGCGAGGGCGGTTAGGGCCATGAGGAGAGTGCCGAGATGATGATAGCGGAGGCGGCCTCTGCGGTGTACGGGGGCGAGGTCGTAGGCGACCAGGGTGCCGGAGAGGAAGAGGTAGGAGTCGAGGGTGCTGAGAATGGTGGCCAGGATGCCGGCGAGGAAGAAGCCCCGGAGGCCGGCGGGGAGAAGCTGGAGGCTGTAGAGGAGATAAGCGGAGCGGGGTTCGGCGGCGGGCAGGGCGGCACGGGCGTAGAGGGCGCCGAAGGTGGTGCAGAAGTCAAAGCAGATCCAGATCCCCGTGGCCAGCAGGATGCCTCTGCGGGCGGTGCGGACATCCTTGGCGGCGAGGCAGCGCTGATAAAAATTGGGGTCCACCAGGGTGCCGAGTGCCAGAAATCCCCAAACCAGGGTGAGCGAGAGCGGGATGCCGTCGCCGAGGGGCTTCCAGTGGCCGGCGGGAATTTCGGGGTGGGCCCGAAGCCAGCCAATGCCGCCAAAGCGGGTCATACTGAAGACGATGACAAGAATCACGGAACTGCACATGACGGTGAATTGCACCAGATCTGAGAAGACGACCGAGCGGAATCCGCCGAGGGTGCTGTAGCCGGCGACCACTGCTATGCCCAGCGCCATCCAGAGGAGCAGGGAGCCGCCAAAGATGAGCTGAAGGAAAATTCCCAGCATGAGCAGGTATGTGACCGGCAGGACGTTGAGGAGGTTGAGCCAGGCTCCGAGGGTGGCGGACCGCGGACCGAACATGCCGCCAAGCAGTTCGGGCATGGTGCGGGCTTCGGAGGTGCGGATGCGCTTGACCAGGGCAAAGGCGAATATGAGGTAGGCCGCATACCAGAAGACCCCCTGGGTGAGCCAGTTGTAGATGCCGACCTCGTGGGCGTATTCGGTCACGCTGAAAATACCTCCGTACCAGGTGGCGACCAGGGTGGCGGTGAAGAGTGGCAGGGTGAGACGGCGGCCCATGAGCAGGAGGTCGAGCAGATCGGCCTCGGCGGAGTGATCCGCCATGCGGCGTCGGCGGAGATTGCCGAAAATCACTGCGGTGAGGGTGACGAGCAGTACGCCGGCGAAAACGGTCCAGTCGAAAAGGGTGAGGTGTCGAAAAACGTCCAGGGTGTCGGTCATGGCAGGATCACTAATGGAAAATTAGGATTCTGCAAACGTTCATCTTCATACTTTTGTTCGTCCCAGGTGAGCAGTTCGAGGCTGCCGTCGCGGTGTTCGGCGAGGAGGGTGCAGTGGTCCACCCAGTCGCCGGTGTTGTAGTAGGTGATGCCGTCCCGCTCGAACATGGCGGGTTGGTGGATGTGGCCGGTGATGATGCCGGCGGCTTTGCGGTCGCGCGCCATTTGGATCATGGCGTTTTCGTAGGCTCCGACGTAGAGGGCGGCTTTTTTGCTTTTTGATTTGAGGAATTTGGCCAGGGACCAGTAGGGGAGATTGAGTTTGCGGCGGATGGCAAAGACAAAGGTGTTGATGAAGGTGGCGATATGATAGACACCGTGTCCGATGAGGGCGACGAGCGGAGCCATGCGGATCATGCTGTCGAAGTCGTCGCCGTGGCGGAGGTGGAGCAGGCGTCCGTCGGCGGTGATGTGGTCGAAATCGGCTTCGATGCGGATGCCGCAGATGGTTTCGCCGATGTAGGCGCGGAGGAAGGCATCATGGTTGCCGGGGATGCAGATCATGCGGGTGCCGGCGCGGGCTTTGTCGAGCAGAGCGCGGACGACGCGGTCGCAGTCGGGGGTCCAGTTCCATTTGCGGCGGAGACGGAGACCGTCGACAATGTCGCCGAGCAGGTAGAGGGTGTCGGCATCGTGGCGGTCGAGAAAATCGGCCAGACAGGCGGCCCGGCTGGCTTTCATGCCGAGATGGACATCGGAAATCCAGAGGGTGCGGTAGCGGGTCTTGCTGGGGTCAATGTTCAGCATGGGAGGGCTCCTGGGGGAAGAATTTGACCTTTGTTCAAGCGGTCCGGTGCAGATCCCAGAAGGCGTTGAAGGAGGCTTCGGGGGTGTAGGTTTTGGCGTGTTCGCGGGCGGCGGCGGACCAGGCGCGGAGGCGGGGGAGGTCGTGCAGCAGGGCGGCGGTTTCGCGGGCGAAGGCAGCTGGGGTGATGGCGGGGACGATGCGGCCGGTGCGTTCGGGGAGGATGGCATCGCGGGGGCCGCCCTGGTCGGAGACGAGGACGGGGAGTCCGGAGGCCTGGGCTTCGATGATGACGCGGCCGAAGGTGTCGGTGACGCTGGGGAAGACGAAGAGATCGGCGGAGGCGAAGGCGGCGGAGAGGTCCGGGCCGTGTTTGACGCCGGTGAAGAGGGTGTTGGTTCCGGCGAGGCGGGCTTCCATTTCGGCGCGGTAGGGTCCGTCGCCGACAATGACGAGTTTGGCGGGGCTGCCCTGCCGGTGGAGTTCGAGAAAGGTGTCGGCGAGGAGGGGGAGGTTTTTTTCTTTGGAGACGCGGCCGACGTAGAGGAGGACGGGGGTGTCGGGCGCGGCGCTCCACTCGCGGCGAAGGTCTTCGGAGCGGTGGGCGGGGGAGAAGGTGCCTTGCTCCACGCCGCGGCCGACGACGCGGATGCGTTCGGGGGCGATGCCGTGGGCGATGAGGTCCTCGCCGGTGCTGCGGGAGGGCACGGCCACGAGATCCATTTGGCCGTAGAACCAGCACATAAAGGCCCAGGTGGCTTCTTCGAGTTCGGGACTTTGAGTGAGGTCGCGGACGTAGCGGGGGAAATCGGTGTGGTAGGTGCCGCAGACAGGCGCGCCGCGGTCGCGGGCGAGGCGCATGCCGAGGAGGCCCATGGGGCCGGGGGTGGAGAGGTGGGCCACGTCGAAGGGGTGTCCGCGCATAAAATCGGTAACCGCTTTGACATCGGGCACGGGAATTTCGAGACCGTCGTAGGCGCTGAGGCGGAAGGTGCCGACTTTGGGGAAGCTTTTGGCACCGGGAATATCGGTTTCCGCACCGGCCATGTGGAGGTAGAAGGGTTTGCCGAGGCGCTTGGCTTCATCGGCCCAACCTTTGAGGGTGAGGGAGACTCCGCTGAGGTGTTCGGGGGCGTCGACGAAGAGGGCGACGGTGGGTTCGGCGAAGCGGTCGTAGGAGATGGGCTGAGCGGGTGAGGCGGGAGTCGGGGCGGGTTCCGGTCGGTAGGACATCTGCATGCGGGTAAGCATGGTGAGGGCCACCTGGGCGGGGCTGGTGGGGAGAGGGCGGTCGGCGGGCGGTTTGGGCAGGCTCCAGAGCATGGAGGCGAAATTGATGACGTCTCTGGGGCGGAGGGTTCCGGCACCTTTAAGGTTTTCTGCGACAGTCTGGAGGCGTTCAAGGAGAATTGGGTTCATGGCAGGGATCCGTTTATGAAGAGAGTGAGGCTGTGGGCGAGGGTGGCGGAAACGGAGCCAAGGAGGGCACCGGCCAGAATATCGGCGGGGAAGTGGAGGCGGTTGTAGACGCGGGAGTATCCCACGCAGAGGGCGAAGAGGTAAGCGGACAGGGCGAGTGCGGGAAAGCAGGCGAGGGTGGCGCCGGCGAGGACAAAGGCACCGGCGGTGTGGCCGGAGGGGAAACTGTACTGATCGGGGACGGGAAGCAGGCTTTCGCGGTCGAGGTCCGCGTGGCAGGGCCGGGCGCGGCGGGTGAAGTGTTTGATGAGTTTGTAGGCGGGCAGTTCGATG
Source organism: PVC group bacterium (assembly GCA_003565035.1). Lineage (GTDB taxonomy): Bacteria > Verrucomicrobiota > Kiritimatiellia > SS1-B-03-39 > UBA6053 > PXAS01. The sequence continues at coordinate 3,979 of PXDP01000014.1, forward strand.
AGAAAGCCGAGAGCCATGGTTGAGAAAAACAGCCGGGCGTTTGGAGTGCCGAAGGGGATCGGCAGGAGGGCGAGGATGTAATAGGCGGGGCCGTCGGCGAGCCGGCTCATGGAGCGGTTCCAGTGCCGTCCCCAGGCGGTGGGGCGGGAGGGGGAGAGGACCAGAAAGAGGTTCCGGTCTCCGGCACTGCATCGGTCAATAAATCCTGTCCAGCTCATGATGACATGAAACCACACGGCTGTTATCCGCGTGTGTGGAGGATGTTAGAAGATTGCAAAAGACGGAGAGGGTTTCTCGGACCCCAAATCGGTTCGCCGATGGTCTTGCATTGTTTCGGGGGGTTGAATAGTGTGATCCTGTTTTTAACCCGAACCCCGAGGATATTTTTATGAAGATCGATCAGGTCGCCGTTCAGCTTTACACGCTTCGCAATCATTTGAAAACCCCGGCCGACATGGCCAAAACCCTGAAACGGGTCCGGGAGCTGGGCTACCGCTCGGTGCAGGTGAGCGGGGTGGGGGAGATTGACCCGGCGGAATTCGCGCGGATATGCGCGGGGGAGGGCCTTTCGGTCTGTGCGACGCATGAAAGCGGTCAGATGATTCTGGAGACCCCGGAGAAGGTGGTGGAGAAGCTGACCGCTCTGGGTACGAAGATCACGGCGTATCCTTATCCTGCGGGGATCGATTTCGGGAGCGAAGAGGCGGTCGCGGGATTGATTCAGGGTCTGGTGAAGTCGGGTCAGGTGCTCAAGGATGCGGGGATGACGCTGTGTTACCACAACCACGCTCACGAGTTCCGGAAACTGGGTGGGAAGGTGATTCTGGACCGGATTTACGAAGAAACTCCGGCGGAGATTCTGGGGGCGGAGCTGGATACCTACTGGGTGCAGATGGGCGGGGCGGATGTGGTGGAGTACATCAACAACGTTGCCGGGCGCCAGCCGATCATTCATCTGAAAGACTGCGGGGTGAATGCGGAGAACAAAACCGGGTTCTGTGAAATTGGTCAGGGAAATCTTCCCTGGAAGCGGATCATCGCGGCGGCGGAGGCCGGCGGCACGGAATGGTTCGCGGTGGAGCAGGACACCTGCCCCGGCGACGAATTTGAAAGCCTGGCGATCAGCTTTGAGTACATTTCCACGCACCTGATCGAGGGCTGAGCGGGGCGATGCGCGGGGTGTTCATTTCTCTGGAAGGGGCGGAGGGCTGCGGGAAAAGCACGCAGTCGGCGCTTCTGGCGGATTTTCTCCGGGTAAAGGGGCTGGAGGTGGTGACGACCCGGGAGCCGGGGGGGACGCCCACGGGGGAGATGATCCGCGATATTCTGCAGCACCATGCGTCGGGGGAGGACATTGCACCCGGGGCGGAGGTGTTGCTGTTTGCGGCGAGCCGCGCGCAGCACGTGGCGCATGTGATCCGCCCGGCGCTGGAGCGCGGGGACTGGGTGGTGTGTGACCGCTTTGTGGATTCCTCGCTGGCGTATCAGGGCGGGGCCCGGGGACTGGGCATCGATACGGTGCTGGCCGCGAATGAAATCGCCCTGGACGGGGTCTGGCCGGATGTGACCTTCTGGTTGGATCTGCCCCTGGATGCGGCCCTGGGCCGGGTGGTGGCCCGGGGGGCGCATCCGGACCGCTTTGAATCGGAGGAAACTGCGTTTCATCAGCGTGTGCATGATGCCTACGCGGCTTTGGCGGTCCGCTTTCCGGAGCGAATCGTGCGGCTGAACGCGGCGGCGGCTCCGGAGGCTGTGTTTGCGGAATTGCTGGAGGGACTTGAACCGAATCTGGAGACAGAGGGATGAATCTGCTGGATCAAATTTCGGTGCTGATTGATGAAAGTCGGCTGGCTCACGGGTATGTGATTCAGGGGGACCCGCTGACGGATGGAAAGCAGTTTGCGGTGGAGATTCTGTGCCGTCTGTTTGAGCAGACTTCCTCAAAAAACGCTTCGGAGCGGCATCGGATTGAGACGCGGATTCATCCGGATGTGTTCTGGGTGGAACCGGCGAGCAAGCTGCGGAAAATTGTGAAGCGGGACATGGATGCGGCCATGAAACGGA
>PXDP01000478.1 GCA_003565035.1 PVC group bacterium
GGTTACAGAGTCACTTGCAGGCAGGATGGAAACTCTGGCCTTGCTCCCTTTGTCTCAGGGGGAGATCCATGGTGTAAACAATAAATGGATCGACATGGTATTTGCCGGGCAGGTTCCTGTCCCTGACAGACCTCTCCGGGGAAGTGATCTGGTTGAGGCCGTGCTTTGCGGTGGATACCCCGAAGTCCTGTCTAGAAGCTCCCATCGTCGGCGCAGTGTGTGGATAAAGCAGTATTTAGATGTCTTGATTCAACGGGATGTGCAGGATATTGCAAATGTTGAAAAGCTGACAATGCTGCCGCAATTTTTACGAGCCTTGTCTTTGGCAGCAGGCCAGCTGTGCAATTATGCTCGGCTTGGAGCGAAGGTGGGCCTGGATCATAAGACATCTTCCAAATATATGACTGTGTTCGAGCAGATGTTCATCCTGAGCAGGATTGAAACATGGGCGGCCAATAGACTTAAGAGAATAGTCAAAACCCCCAAACTGCAGTTTCTGGATTCAGGTGTTCTGGCATACCTGCTGGGGCTTACTCCCTCAGGTCTGCGGGATGATCGTTCAGCTTTCGGGAGCGTTCTGGAAACATTTGTTTTCAGTGAGATCTTGAAGCACCGGGCCAATGCGGAAGATGACTATTATATCTACCACTACCGGGACCATGACAAGAACGAAGTGGACATAGTCATTGAGAATGTTCGTGGAGACATAATCGGGGTTGAGGTAAAAGCGGGTTCTTCATTAACCTCCAAAGATCTTCAGGGCTTGCTTCGACTTGGCAAAGTGGCAGGAAAGCACTTTAAGGGGGGGTTGATCCTCCATGATGGAGAAAGACTGTTTCCTTTAGGCAATAAGATTACATCCGTTCCTGTTTCAAGCCTCTGGGCCGATTAGCCGCATCCACACGCAATTCATTTCCAATAGAGGAACGGGCAATGGTACAACTATGTTGCAGTGAAACCTACGGGTATGGCTCAGCAGTAGTTCTTTTCTATTATTTTGAAGTCGCTTATCAAAGCTGACCGTCTGCGAAATTATGATAATATTTCTTGCATGAACCTGCTGTATTTCGTAAAAATATAAGGAGTAGAGCGGTTTAATTTGTTTGAGCGTGTAAAAGTGAATTCCAGGATTGGAGGAGAGATGGCTATTCTGACCGGATTGCTGCGAGGCGAATACCAGGTGACACTGGTGTTTCTTGCATTTGTTTGTTTTTTTGCGGCTGGATGCAATGATGATCAGCAGCCTCAGGAGACACCTCCAGCAATGAAAGTGCCTGTGGTCAAGGCCGAATTGATGAATATTCCGGCGTTTGGAGTTGCTGTAGGCAATACCAGTGCCGTAGAGACGGTTGAGATCAGGTCCAGGGTGGAAGGACATCTATTGAACCGCAAGTTCGAAGATGGTGAATCCATAAAGCAGGGCCGGCTCTTGTTTATCATTGACCCGGACCAGTATCAGCAGGCCCTGATAAAGGCCGAGGTGCAACTTGATTATGCCCGGGCAAGTCTGGAACTTTCCCGGAAGGAAGCCGGTCGTTATGCCGCGCTTCTGCAAAAACAGCTTGTATCCCAGGAAGATTATGAACTCCGCCTTCTTCAGGAACAGGAAGCGAAAGCCAACGTCCTGGTCAAGCAGGCTGACGTAAGGCTGGCCCAGATACAGATCGGGCACACACGGATCGCATCTCCTGTTGACGGAATTATCGGACTTGCCCAGGTGGACAGGGGAGGCCTGGTCAGCCCGGGAAGCACCTTGCTGGCAAAGATCTCAACCATTGACCCCATGCATTTTTTCTTCTCCATGAGCGAAAGGGATTATCTGAACCTGTTTGGTCATTTTGCAGAACATTTTGATGAGGTGATCAAGGGAATGAATGTCAGCCTGACTTTAGCAGGCGATCTTCTTTATCCTTATTCCGGTCACCTGGATATGTTCGACCGCAGTGTGGACCCCAAGACCGGCAGCATTGCGGCCAGGGCGGTGTTCCCCAATCCAGAGGGGGTTCTGCGGCCCGGCATGTTCGGCAAGGTCAGGATAACTCTGGAAATCGATGTCGAACACCTGTTGATTCCCCAGGAGACGATTATGGAAACGCTTTCCTATAGAAGTGTTTTTATAGTGGATGAAGACGGTCTGGTTTCCACCCGCAACCTGACCCTTGGCGGTCGCAAGGATAATCTTCGCGTTGTTCTTGACGGCCTTGAGCCCGGGGAAATGATCGCAGCGGGCAACCTGCTGAAGCTTCGGCCGGGGATGAGGGTTGTGCCGGAACTGAAGACAAATCAATAAATCGAGCAGATTATGCTGTATAAATTTTTCTTAGACCGGCCGGTATTTGCTTCAGTTCTGTCCATCGTGATTACACTGGCAGGCGCATTGTCCCTGATGAACCTGCCTGTTGCTCAATATCCTGAAATCAGTCCTCCCACAGTCAATGTCAGCGCCAGTTATCCCGGGGCCTCGGCCCAGGTGGTTGAAGAATCTGTGGCATCCATAATTGAAGAACAGGTAAACGGCGTGGAAGGAATGGTCTCCATGTCTTCAACCAGTTCCAATGACGGCAGCTACAGTCTCACGGTAACCTTTGAAGTCGGGCATGACCTGGATATGGCCGCTGTGCAGGTCCAGAACCGGGTCAGCGTGGCTGAACCCAGGCTGCCCGATATGGTCAAGCGTTTGGGCGTTTCTGTGGACAAAAGGTCTCCGGACATGCTCCTGGCAGTCAACCTGGTTTCACCCAATAATACTTATGACGCTCTTTTTCTGCTTAATTACGCCAGGATAAACCTTGTTGACGCCCTGTCCAGGCTTCCTGGCGTGGGCAAGGTGGATGCCTGGGGCGCAGGCGAATATTCCATGCGCATCTGGGTGGATCCGGACATGATGGCATCCCTGGGGGTGGTGGCTTCGGATATTGACCAGGCCCTTAAGGATCAGAATATCCAGGCTCCGGCCGGCCAGATCGGCCAGGCCCCGGCCCCTCCCGGCACTCCCTTTCAATATGCTGTCCAGGTTCGCGGACAGCTTTCTGAAGTGGAAGAATTTGAAGATGTGATCATCAAGACATCTGATTCAGGAGCTCATGTCCGCCTGAAGGATATAGCCGAGGTTGAGCTTGGCAGCGATTACTATGGGGTATTCAGCAGGTTTTCCGGCATGGACGCCTCCACGATCATGGTTTTCCAGCTTCCCGGAGCTAATGCCCTGAATGTTGTTGACAGGGTACGTCGGACAATGGATGAACTTTCTGAAAATTTTCCTCAGGACGTTGAGTTCAGGATAGCCTACGATACCACTCGGTTTGTTTCCAAGTCCATTGAAGAAGTGGTTGAAACCCTGTTTATAGCCTTTTGCCTGGTTTTCCTGGTAATTTTTCTGTTTCTGCAGGGCTGGCGGGCTACCATTATTCCGATGATTGCCGTCCCTGTATCCCTCATCGGCACTTTTATCGCCTTTCCTTTGCTTGGCTTCACACTGAACACCCTGACCCTTTTCGCTCTTGTTCTGGCCATAGGCCTGGTGGTTGACGATGCCATTGTGGTAGTGGAGGCCACGCAGCATAATCTGGATAAAGAAGGCATGACCCCCAGGGAAGCTACCCTCAGGGCCATGAACGATGTATCCGGTCCGGTGGTAGCCAACGGCCTGGTAATCGCGGCTGTTTTCATTCCGGTTGCCTTCCTGGGAGGCATTGCAGGACAGCTTTACCAGCAGTTCGCCCTGACCTTGACGGTTTCTGTTGCTATTTCCGTGCTCAACGCCCTGACCCTGAGTCCGGCCCTGGCTGTTCTGCTCCTTCGTCCCACCAAAGAGAGCCGGGGCCCCCTGGGCTGGTTTTTCCGGCAGTTCAACCGTTTTTTTGCGGCCTGCACAAGGACTTACACTTCCACAGTCCGGGCATCCATCCGCGGATGGCCGCTTACGCTGTGTATCCTGGCGGCTATATTCGGGGCGTCATACGGCCTGCTTCGCACTCTGCCCACGGGATTCGTGCCTCCTGAAGACCAGGGGTATTTTCTGGTCAGCCAGCAGCTTCCTCCGGCCTCCTCACTGGAACGTACCGATATAGCCTCGCGCAAAACTGAAGCATACCTGGAAGAAGCTCCAGGAGTAGATTCTTATATCACGCTGGTTGGATTCAATCTTTTAGGTGCGGGGGTTTCTCCCAACGCGGCCACTATGTTTGTAATCCTTGATCCCTGGGAGGAACGTCAAATCCCGGAGCTGTCCCTGGAAGCTATCCTGAGCAGGACTGGTCAGTTCTTCATGACTCTGGATCAAAGCCTGGCATTTGCCTTTTCCCCACCGCCCATTCCCGGCCTTGGCTCTACAGGCGGAGTTGAAATCCTGATCCAGGACCGGTCCGGGGCAGGCATTTCCGAGCTTTCCCGGATTGCAAACCAGTTCATGTCCCAGGCAGGCCAACGGCCCGAAGTTAACAATCCATTCACTTCTTTTTCCATGAACGTGCCTCAGCTTCGATTGGAGATCGACAGGGACAAGGCCAAGACCATGGGGGTTCCATTGAGCGAGATATACACCGCTCTGCAAGCCTTTCTAGGCGGGATGTACATCAACGACCTGAATAAGTTCGGCAGGACATACCGGGTAATGATTCAGGCCAAGCCGGAGTTTCGGGCAACTCCCGAAGATATTGAGAACTTTTTTGTGCGTAACGCCAGGGGTGACATGGTGTCCTTATCCACCATGGTCGAGGTGAATGATATTGCAGGACCGGATTATATTTCCAGGTACAATGTCTACCCGGCCATAAGCGTTACTGCTGAAGCGGCGGCAGGGTTCAGCAGCGGTCAGCTTATCAAGGCCATGGAAGAAACAGCAGGCCGGGTCCTTCCTCCTGGATTCGGATATGAATGGACCGGGCTGGCAATGCAGGAAAAGGAATCCGCCGGAGCATATGGTCCGATTTTCATCCTGGCCCTGATCATGGTTTTCCTGTGCCTGGCCGCGCTTTACGAGAGCTGGGCCATACCATTTGCCGTGCTTGTCGCCCTGCCCCTGGGAGTGTTTGGCGCTTATTGCGGCCAGTGGATCCGTGGCCTGGACAACAATGTCTATGCCCAGATAGGACTGGTAATGCTCATCGGTCTGGCAGCCAAGAACGCGGTGCTTATTGTGGAATATGCCAACATGGCCAGGGAAAAGGGCAAAACATTGCTGGACTCCGCGCTTGAAGCCTCCAGGATGCGTTTCCGGCCTATTTTGATGACTTCCCTGGCATTCATTTTCGGGGTTCTTCCTCTGGTTGTGGCTACCGGAGCCGGAGCAGCAGCAAGACACGCCCTTGGCACGTCTGTCTTTTACGGAATGATCGCGGCTACATTTCTGGGAGTGGTGTTTGTTCCTTTTCTATATTTCATGGTCCTTGATGTGGTAAGCAGGGTCCGCAATAAGTAAAAGGCCTTTCCAGTTTGCCTGCAGGAGCCTTGTTCTCAATGCCCGCCTGGTAATCAGCACTTTCTGCTTTCTTTATTATTCGTGTTGCCCGGCAAGACCATGCTGGAGGACGGGATTATGTTAATGTTGTTGCTTTCAGCGGCATATTAATTTACCAGAAAAGATACACGATCAGAGATCAAACCCGATTTTTTCAAAAAAGTTCGTTCTTTTGCGGAGTGAATCATGCCTCGAACTTCCAGGAACAAAAATCAGCCAGGCCCGGTAACCTTTTCTGACCCTCATGATATCCTGATGGACGCCCCCATAGGTGTTTTCACTTCCACCCCGGAGGGGCGCTACATATCGGCCAACCCTGCCCTGGCCGCAATGTACGGCTATGATTCACCGGAAGAACTGATTGAATCGGTCACGGATATTGCAAAACAGTTGTACGTCGATCCCGCTGACAGGGAGACATTCATTCGTCTCATGAAGGACCAGGGCCGGGTGGACAATTATGAATGCAGGTTGCGCCGCAAGGACGGAACAATTATCTGGGTATCCAGAAATGCTCGCGCCCTTAAGGACGAGAAGGGTCGCGTTGTTGCCTGTCAGGGGTTCAATACGAATGTAACAGACA
>PXDP01000228.1 GCA_003565035.1 PVC group bacterium
CACCGGATGCGGTCACGGGGAACGCTCACCCGCTGATCGCCCTCGAGGGTTAAACGGACCTCCGCGGTATCCATGGACACAACCCCGGCCGCCATCCGGTCGCCGTTGCCGAAAACCACCAGATCTTTTGAGGCATCCTCCACCGTAAGGTCAGGCGCATAGACTCCCGGCACACGGGTGAACTCCACATGATGCAGCCGCATACCGCCTGATTCCCGGCCCGGCTGCAGGACCCATTGTAAATCATCGCGCCCCGGCAAAGCCCGTTCGGTATACAGGGAAAACGAGGGGTACTCCATCTCGTTGATGCGGACTGTAATCTCGGCGGTCCGCACATTGAGATGAACCGCGACCAGTATCGGCTCCCCCGGAATCATCAGGGGCAGGGCTTCGCGCAGCACCCAGACCTGACGGCCGTTTCCATCCACCATCCGCACATGCATCCAGTTTTGATTCAACGACAAACTGATGCCTTCCGCAGGACGGGTTTGGCCCGTGGTCTGAAAAAAATCCAGGGTGGCGACCGTGCCCCCGGACGGAAACGAGATTTCCGCCTCAAACAACACCCCGCCGGACTCCGGCAAAGGCATCGACCTTGAGATGCGGCTGTTTTCCGGCAACAGAATCTTTCGTTGAGGTTCTGTCAGTTCCTCATGTCCCTGCGGCAGCAGGACAGACCAGTCAGCCAACGGGGAAAGCCCCCGGAAAATCAGGGATTCCTCTCCCGGCAGAATTTCCAGCGCTTCAACAAATTCACGGTGTGCCCGCATCTCGCCTCCCCACCAGGACTGCAGGACAAGTTCGCGGTCCGAAAGCGACAGCAGGCGCCCCGAAATTCGGTCCCCGTTGACAAAGCGAACCCGGGTGTCCGGAGCCGTCCGGGTGATCGGGGACTCCGTGTAGACGCGCATTCCGCCGGTATACGCCGCATGAAACCGTAAAGGCTCTCCACCCCAGGCCGGTGTCACCCGGAAATACCCCGCATCAAAGTCACGAAACGTACCGGAAAACAGATCGCCGTTCAGCATCCTCACCTCCACCGGGATCTCTCCGCTCTTCAGAGAACCCCAGGTGAAGGCCCAAAGCAGGAACCAAAAAAGCCGCTTCATTCCCGCCCCCTTCCCCTTGGCAGGGGCTGCATTTGCAGAATCGGGGTATCCAAATCGATGGACAGGCCCGGGACCGTGCCCGAGCCCCCCGACATCCAGGGAAACCGCAGTCCCGCCACCTGCCCGCGCGACAGCCGCACTTCCCCGGCAAAGCCCCCGCCCTCCGCAATGACGTGGGTTTCAGTGATCTCGCGCACCCGCAGCGTGAGCTTGTCCGGGTAACGCCGCAAACGGATTTCCGCCTCACGACTCCGGCGGCTCCGCACTGGCGGCTTGTCTCCGGCGGATTCGAAACGTTCCACCTGACGGCCGGGAAACGATCCGTCCCACCGGGTCAGCTCAATACCCGCAAGCTGAACACCCGCCACATTATGCTGTATTTGCAGACTCAGCCAGCGGCCGCTTTCGTTTTCCGGATCAAACGCAACCTCCCATTCCTGCATCGGCTCCCCGTTCAGCCGCATCCAGGCCCGGTTGCGGGTCTGATCCACGAACACCTCAAATTCCTGCCAATGCCCCTCCGGCAGCGTGGTCTGTTCCCGCCAGTTGACCATCGGCGGGCGTTCCCCGCCGGGATTCGACTGTTCATGAAAACTTTGCCCCTGAATGTGCGAATTTTGATGCATAAAATGCATCCCGCCCGCCCCACGCTGAAACGGCTGAGGGGTGAAAGCGCCCACATGGATCAAAAACGCCCCGCCCAATGGTCTCAGGGCGTACGCGAGCCGGAACCTCTCCGGCAGATCCGGCACGGAGCGGTAAAGTGAAAATCCCTGCCCTGCGTCAAAAAACCAACTGCCGCCACTCTCCAGCGGGAATGCATTCCGGGTTTGCAGGTGCGCATTGATTTGCATCGGCATGTTATTCATGTGCATGGCCTGAATCCGAATGCCCGCCTGCACCTGAACCGCCCCCCCCTGTCGGGCCATTCCCGGCATTCCCTGACTCTGCCACGTCCCCGCATCCATGAGGTCCTCCAGCAGCAGATCGTCGCCGGAAGGCCGGGTTTCCAGGGAGTGAATCTGCGAGGTCAGCACCTCAACCGTTTCTCCGCCCTCCAAACGAAAGGACAGCGTGTCCTCCTCCCGCGCCAGAAGCTTTCCGGTTAGCCGGTCCCCGTCCCAAAATAGCGCGCGGTGCGTCGCGCTTCCGGTCGGATTCCCCTCAGCCCCCCCGAAAAAGACGGCCTCCATTTCGCCGACCGGGAGGACAGAGGGGTTTTCGCTCCACCTTGGCTGGAACCGGACCCGTGATCCCTGCAGGGATAGGAAGCGCCCCTGCAGTTCGGCGCCCGACCGCAGAACCAGCAGATCATCCCCCTCCGCCAACAGACGGAAAGAACAAATCAGCAATACAAAAAACAAGCAAAACCGTCTCACTCAGACTCCCCTTCGATCCGCGCATCCCGTCGGACCTTGGTGTGAATATTAAAGACAGCAACTCTAAAGGCGGAATGCGGAAGATGCAAGTCCTCCAGCCAGAGATCTCCACCGCCCCGGAATACAGATCCGTCAAAATTTCTCAGCGAAACTGTGAGACGATCCCGTGTGCCGGCGTGATGCAAACGGATATCCCGCGACGTGCGCCTCGGCAGGGAGAGAGTCTGCGCATCAAACGCAATAGACTGAATTCGTTGCCGGGGAACCTGCAGGGTCTCCCCCTCCGCCAGAAGCCGCACCGAATCGCCCTCTCCGTCCAGAACGGTGGTCCACAACACATCCCCATTGGCGAAAAGAACCCGGTCCCCGAACCCGCCCCCCGCGTCATCCTCCCTTTCGACCGGAAAATCGTAGGGATACGCAGCAAAAAGAATTTCCTCCACCCAAAGACGCTGAAATGGAGAGCGGGCTGTAATCTTCATGATCCGTTCCGGCTGCATCCGCATCGCGGCCGGATCAGTGATTTTCCAGGGCCCAATCCATTCGCCATTGAATTCCACCAGCATTTCCCCGCGGCGGAGATCACCGATCACCCGAAAATCTCTTCGCCCCGCCTCCCGCAAGTCGCCCGTATGATGGCGGAAGTGGACGCTTTGCCCGTGTCCGAACGCGTTTTCCACCCCCTCCAGACGCACCCCCCGACTGTAAAAATGCAGGCCGCCCACAGGAAGATCCAGCGAACCGATCGAAAAAAACTGCACCGTAAAATCCCCGCGGCCGCCCTCCGACCGCATACGGAGCTGAATCTCAAAGCGCTCCGGCAAAGGCGGCATTCCCCGGGAAACCGCCCGTACCCCCGGAATCAGCAGAGCACTCCCCGCCTGCTCAACCATGCCTGTCAGCGGACCAATTTCCTCCACATGCCAATCCGACAGAAGCCCGGGCCCCCGCCAGATCAGTGCCGGTCCCGCAGGAATGAACTCCATCCGCCGGATCATGTTCCGCCGGGAGCGGACCCGCTGCCCCCAGGAGGTCTCCAGTTCCACCGACGCTTCTCCGATCCCAAGCAACCGCCCGGAAAGACGGTCGCCATTCACATAGTCCAGACGGACATCCGAACGCCGGTCAATGGCCATGCGCTCCCCCAGCCGCCGGATATGCCCCACATACGCCGCCGGAATGGATAACCGCTCCCCGGTCGATTCTTTTTCCAGCATCAGCCGGGTTCCCTCCATACCGAGAATCACTCCGTCAACCCGGTCCCCATTCAGCAAATGCACCTGGTCCCGTTTTGGAGACGGTATAGATTCGCCCCCCGACATTCCGCCAATCTGAAGAAGCGCAGAAAAAGGAATCACCGCCTCGTCCAACCATCCCGGAACAAAGCCCCGCAGCCCCCCCGGCTCCGCGTTTGAAGGCCGGAGACTTAGTTGTCCCCGGAAGTCAAGCGTTCGGATCCTCACCCTTTCCTCGGAATCGGGCATCTCATTTTCCGGGCCCGCAGCGAACACCACCGAAGCCACCCGGTGAAACGGCACCGTCTGCACATCCCGCCCTTCCAAGACCCTCAGCTGTTCCGGACCGCCCGAAATGACCCGGCCTGTCAGGCGTTTTCCGTCCAGCAGATACACCTGATCACGGTCCGACCGGACCGAGCCCGGCCGATTTGGAGCAAAGGTGGACAAGCGCTCGCGCAGGCGGATGCCCGCCAGCTCGATTTCTCCGTCCCCCGACTGCATCTGGATGGAAAAAGAGCGGTCCGCGTCCCCGATTCGCTCGGATCCTCCGGGGAGTTTAAGGGTCAAGAGGCGTTCTTCATTCAGATCCACCTCAACGGTTTCGCGCTCAAGATCCACCCAGAGAGCAAAGCGCTGTTCGGTGCGGGCCGTGTCCGGCAAGCGATCCCGCCAGGTCACCGCATCCGCCCGCTCCCGGCCCTCTGCGGTGAGAATCAGCCCCTGATGGGTCACCTGGAGATTGATGTTGCCGGGGCCACGGGTGTTATTTCTGCGGCCCATGAGGTTCATGCGGTACATAAAGGCCTGTTCCCCCGGACGAATATCCGCCTCAAACACAAAGCGCTTCGGCAGTTCCGGCAGCTCCAACTGCGCACTCATGCCGCTCATCGCATACAGCGAAAACGGTCCGCTCCCCGAACCGGGGGCCAGGCCGGCCCCCCTGGGATCCCGGAACGTCCACGCCTGTTCCGGTGACGGCCCCTGCAACCGCACCGGTCCGATCGCATGACCCGGATGAATTTCCGCAACCGCCCCGCGGTTGACCCGTACCGTCTGCCCCCAGGCGGTCCGCAGGGTAACAATCCGATTGTCCATCTCCAGCCATTCCGCCGAAAGACGGTCACCGGATCGGAATAAAACCTCCACCTCACCCGCGCTTGCAAGACGCAGCTCTCTCTCCGGCCAGAGCATATGGTCAAGTGCCTTGAGCGGAACCGTCACCTCTCCCCCGGACCAGCGGGGGCGAAGGGTGAACGATTCCGAACGCAGCACCTCCAGGTGCCCCTGGAGGCGTTCCCCGCTCTTCAGAGAGACCTCTGTTCCCGGCGAACCGCGAGGAATTTGTAAAAAAAGAATCAGCAGAAAACGACGCAGCATTCGCAAATCATAAAAGGTTCGCTCCCTCCATGCAATGGCATTCCGCGCAGAATATCCTTCGGGTTAAGCATCCTCATGCATCTCTTTTCCTATCCGTTGTCCGGCGTAGTGATCCGTTGGGTATTCACCAATTCCGGGATGCGCCCATCCTCCGGGGGCGCATCCTGAAAATCCGGCGGCTTGATTTACCTGTCAAAAACGTTATGGACAGACTATGAACATTTATCTGATTTTTGTCCTCGCAATCCTCATCGGCTTCACCCTCTTCGATGCCTGGATCCACTGGCTGAACCTCAAGGCGATTTCTCCGGAAATCCCTGCGGAATTCGCAGACACCTACAACGCGGAAACCTACGCGAAAAGTCAACGCTATCTCAAAGACAGCACCGCATTTGAAATTGCCGCCGGCTTGATGAAAACCACGGTCTCGGTTGCTTTTATCCTGCTCGGCGGGTTCGCATTCATTCACCGCCTTTCCGTTTCCGGCACTGACAATCTGATCCTCCAGGGTCTGATTTTTGCCGGACTGCTGATACTCATCAGCACCCTTTTCGGACTGCCTTTTAAACTCTATGACACCTTCGTGCTGGAGGAAAAATACGGATTCAACAAAACGACACCCAAAACCTTCGCCACCGACACCGCAAAAAGTCTGCTCCTCACCGTTCTCATTGGCGGACCCATTTTTGCCGCCATCGTCTGGTTTTTCCAGTCGGCCGGACCGCATGCCTGGTGGATCACCTGGGCGGTGCTGACCCTGATCCAGCTCCTGCTCCTCTACATTGCCCCGGTATATATTCTGCCGCTGTTCAATAAATTTGAACCGCTCGAAGATGGAGACCTCAGAACAGAAATAGAATCCTATGCCCAAAAAGAAGGCTTCGAGGTTCAGGGACTTTTCAAAATCGACGGTTCCAAACGCAGCACCCGGGCAAACG
>PXDP01000161.1 GCA_003565035.1 PVC group bacterium
ATCATTGCGCCTTTGGCGGCGGGAGTGTCCGGTTCGGGCCGGGAAATCATGTGGCGGGCCTCATCCATGCGCCCTCCGCGCAGCAGCCAGGCCGCGCGTACCGCGACCGTATCGGGATGCCGGGCCAGATCCTCCGGAATCGTGGTGATAAAATAGTCCGCATGGCCATCGAGTCCGGCCTCCAGTAACAGTCGCGCCGCCTGGATGTGTTGCCGGAACCGCAGCGGGTGCCCCTTGAGTTGAGGGATCAACCTTTGCGCTTCCCGCACATCGTCAAAACGCAAAGCGCAGGCGATACGTCCCAGCAGTGCATCTCCGCGCGTTTCCGGATGCCGGGCGGCCAATTCGTAAAGCCTCTGGGCTTCTTCTATCAGCCCCAGATTGAATGAGGTGTCCGCCCACCACACCAAGGCGGGATAATTCTCCGGATTCTGGTTCCAGGCCGTTTCCCATGAGGCGGCGGGAACTTCGTTCAGCAACGCGGGCCGCACAATATCGAGTCCGGGACGGTAATGCCGCAAGGTGCTTCCCAGACGGAACGCGGAATCCTGCATCGCGGAGGTCCGCCGTTCGGCCGCCGTGATCAGGGTTTCCAGGATATCGGGGGTGGTGTCCCGCGGCGCTTGGGCACGGAAATGTTCAAGCGTCCTGCGCGCGGAAGCGGCATCGCCCGCCCGGAGATGCGACAAGGTGATCAGAACGAACGCCAGGTTTTCCTCGGAGTCTTCCCGGACGCCTTCCTCAGGGTTGAAGGGTGCGAGCACGAGGGGGATTTCCCATTCGCGATGCAAATCATACAAGATGCCGGCACGGGTGAGCCGCGCAGGATTTGAACCTTGACCGGTTTCGGACATACGATCCAACTCGCGCAGGCCTTCGTGGTATTGCCCGGCAGCTCTGTATATTTCGGCGCGCACGGCCCGAATCCGCTCGTCGCGAACCCCCTCGGGAATCCGGGCCAGCACTTCGACCGCTTCAACCGGTCGGTTGTCATAAGCGTAGATCAGCGCCAGGCGCCGGGATAATTCGGATTCCATTGGCCGGGCACGCGCCACCGGCTCCAAAAAGCGAATCGCTTCGTCGAGCCGCCGCGCGGCGGCAAGCTGGTCGGCAATCAACAGGGCCGCCTCGCGTCGTCCACTTTCCGTGGCCATTGCCTGGAATAGGCCCTTCGCTTCCGCGACCTGATAGCGGGCCAAATATGCGCGGACCACGGACAACCGGACAGGATCCGTTGCCTCCAGGCGGCTTTTGTTTTCCTCATAAGTTTCCAGGAGCACTTCCCACTCCCCGGCGGTCGCCAGCAGTTGAAGAAATACTTCCCAATCGGCTGTGGACCGGACCCCGTCCTGAGACCATTGCCTATGGATATCCCGCACGCTGCTGACATTTCCCTGCCTGGCCCGGAACCCGGCGGCCAAGCGTCGAATTTCCGCGTCTTCGGGAAACCGCGTTGACAGATTTTCGGCAATTGAAATGGCTTCGGCCAGGTTGCCCGTGCGACTCAGCGTCACGGCCCGCAGCTGTTGCGCCTGCGGATTGGACGGGTCGCGCAACAGCACGCTGTCCAGAACGGGCAGTGCGGCGTCATAGCGTTCACCCTGCACCAGCACTCCGGCCAGCTCCAGCGCCACGGCCCAGTCCCCGGGATGCATTTCCAGGTAACGCTCGTAGAAGACAACCGCGCCGGAAATATCCCGGAGCGCGAGCGAATTGCGGGCCGCAGACAGGATGGCCCGGCGCTGGATGTCTTCGTTCGCCTGCGGTTGGGCATGGGCGTGCCATGAAGGGGTCACGGTCAGAAAGAGGGTTAGAAAAAGGCACCCCTTCCGGCACGTCGTTTTGAGCCGGCGGTTTACAGGTGGATGAATGCGGCTCATGAGGTTCTTTCGTTCAGGGTGGGGGGCAGGAGGTCCCGATAGAGTCGATCAGCTTCCTCGAATTCGCCCTGGGCATGCAGGAGGTCGGCCAGTTCCAGTTTCAGGCGAAGATCATTCGGACCGTTGACCACGGCGAAACGCATCATCTCCAAGGCTTCATGGGGATGGTCTGCGCGGGTCAACACGCGACTCAGCGCGGCGAGCATGAGCGGCGACCAGGAGGCGTCCGAAGCTTGTTGGAGATAGGAATAAATATCCAGAACGGCATTCAAATCGTCTGTGGAGATGCGTTCCAGAAGAGACAAGGTTTCGGCATACCCCTGCACCACTTCAAGATCATTCATTTCTGCTGGATTCAGCATGCGGAACCATGGCAGGGCGTTTTGGGGGCGTTGTCCCCACAGATAACTTTGGGCCAGACGTTTTTGCACGTGTGGACGGGGATATCGTTTTTCCAGTGCGCGGAATTGTTCCTGGGCCGCAGTATGTTGCCCCATCCATAAAAACGCTTCCCCTTTAAGCAGGGCGGCCTCGAACTGATCCGGGTCCAGTGCCAAGATCGCTGTACACTCGCGCTCGGCTTCCGAAAATCGATTCAGTCCGATCATGACGCGTACGCGTTCAAGCCGGAGCGGTAATTCTTCCGGGAAACGCGCCACCCAGGAATCGGTGGCTTCCAGAAACTCACGGTGTCGTCCTGCGTTCAGCAAAAGTTGGTGCCGTTCGCGTATATACGCGACATTTTGTGGATATTCGTGGAGCAAGGATTCAATCTCCTGCAGTGCCGCCTCGTGCCGCCCGCCCCAGGAAAGATAGCGCGCCCGTTCGAGCCGCCATTGGACGCGTTCCTCCTGGCGGTATGCCGCTCGGATGTAGCGCTCGGCCGCTTCAAAATTCCGGCCTGCCGCAGCGGCGACGGCTGCGGATTCCAACCAGCCTGTGTTGTCGGGTTCCCGCTCCAGCATCCAGCGGTATTCGGCCAGGCTGGCATCGGGGCGATCCATTTGCAGAAGCAAATTCGCAAATGCCCCCCGGACATCCATCGCATCGGGATCCAGGGTCAACGCGTTTTGAAAGTAACCTTCAGCCCGGCCAAACCACTCCGCGCGCCGCGAACCCGTGGCGGCCATGCCTGCTTCCAGGGCATTTTCGCCCAGGTGCTGATAAATCAATTGAGGTTCCACAGACATCAGGGTCACCGGGAGACCGGTGCTCCGGTAGGCCATCACAAGGTCCAAGTCCCGGGCCCGGGAAAAATCCATCCCCTCGTATTCACGCTGCATGGCTTCCATCCGGGAGGCGACAGCCAGATAGGCTTGCTCGGCTTCGTCCCAGCGCCTGTTTTCGCGCAGGCTTGTCGCATACCAGAAGGCGACACCCGGAACGTCAGCATGACGCGCATGAAGTTGCTGAAACACGCGCAAGGCATCGTCGGACCGATTGTCGCGCATGAGCATGCGGATAAATTCGAGGGTGTCCGTCAGATCAAACCGGTTCTCCAGACTCAGCGTCAGCAGGCGTTCGGCGACCTCTGGCTCCATGGCGTCCAAACGTTGTTGTTGCCGCAATTCCAATTGGGGCTGATACAGGGTGTAGAAGGTCCAGGCCATTGGCACCAATAACGCTAGAAATACCGCCGTAATCACCAAATATTTTTTTCGTAACGTATTCATGGGCTGTTTATCCATTTGAAATCAAGTGCTCGAAACGTTGAGCATGTTCCGGGGCCATTGACTCCAGAAACACGCTCCATGTGAAGGTCCCGTTCTTGGGCATTTTATCGACCGACAAAATACGCAGACGTCCTTTGATCACGCCGACATGCGAACACAGTGAAAAATCATGTTGATCTCCCGGGTGTCCCTCCTCTCTGGAGGAAAGCCTCGCATCCCGTCCCGACAAGCCTTCCAGCCGCAATGTCCGCCATTCTCCCGGAGTGTCGAGGGTGGTGAGGGGAAGGCCCATCCATGCGGGATACGGCTTCCGCTGGAAGGGCAGAAAACCTTTCAGCACCTCTTTCCAGCCGGTGCGCAGTTGGTGGATGCTCGACATTAGCGACGGCAGTGCGTGCTGAATAATTTGGTCGTTCAGTTGGTCGCGGCCGCTGCTTTCCAAGGCGGGAAACATCGTCCCGTAGTAGTAGCTGCCGTTTTCGCGGTCGCGTCCGGTTTGGTACAGCGGCCGAATGTGGGTGTCCACCGGACCCGTGTCGCACATAATCCGGACCGGAATATCGTGACCCACGTCGAGCGCTTCAAAAGATACCAACCCTAAACCCTGCGTATTGAAGTCCACCGCGCAGGCCAGGCGCCATTCCTCGTTATGTCCAGTGCGATACCAGACCGGCAGGTATTCACGAAACCGATAGTCGGAACGCACATCCACCCGGCTGAGGGATTCGTGCATCGACATCACAGCCAACACCAAAACATAGGCCGACCAAAAGGCGGCGATGGACGAACTCATCAGATCGACATTCAGGCCATGAAACAGTTGCAGACCCCACCAGCCCAGCGCAACCACATTGAGGCCCGCGAGAATCCACTGCGGGGTAATCACGCTCAAGGGAACGTCCTCCTCCGCACCGGATTTGCGGGTAACCACAAAATGCTGTCCCAGCCCGAACATTGCCCGGAAGAAGGCCTGCATCAGGAACCAGAAGTTCAGCATGTTGAACCGTTCATCCATAAAAATACGGCCCTGTCCGCCCGTCAGAATTTTGTAGGTGAACAACTGCAACGCCAGGTTGCCGAAATACAGGCCCATCAAGGATGTGAAGAAGCGGTCAATCGGCATCAGGGGCGTCAACAACATCAGGGGGGGGGTAAGATAATAGATGATCTTCTGGAATCCGATGGTCCAGCAAAACATCGCGCTGAAATAGGACAGGCGCTGAGCAAGCGTCAACCCCCGTTTGGTCAGCGGGTTGCAGATGAACAGCACGCGCAGATTGCCCAAAGCCCACCGCTGGCGCTGCTTGAAGTAGCTGACGACGTCCGGCGGCGCCATGCCCGTAGCAAGATGTTCGTCAAGATAGGTGGATTTCCATCCACGCGCGTGCAGCAGCACCGAGGTATGAATATCCTCGGTGATGGTTTCCGTGGCGATTCCGCCGACTTCTTCCAAGGCCTGACGGCGAATCACAGCGCAGGTCCCGCAGAAAAACGCGGAATTCCAGCGTTGCTTGCCGGGCTGCAAATAGTGAAAAAACATGGACTGCTGTTCCCAGTGTCCGTCTTTATCCTCGTCGGCACGGCTCTCGAAGCAGCCGAGGTTGTAGAAGAACTGTGGTGTTTGAACAAAAGCCATGCGCTCATCCCGGAAAAAGCCGAGCGTGCGTTCCAGGAAATTCGGCTGAGGAATATGATCCGCATCGAAAATGGCAATGAAATCGCCGTCGGTATGCCGCAGGGCATGATTGATGTTGCCGGCCTTGGCGTGATTGTGTTCCGGGCGGGCAATATATCCAATCCCCAGCTCGTCCGCCATGGCCCGCACCTCCTTGCGGTCCCCGTCATCCAGAATGTATGTTTTGTGCGGGTACCGCATTTTTTTGGCACCCAGCGCCGTACGGCGCAATACACTTACCTCTTCATTATACGTGGGAATAAACACGTCCACCGACCTTCCCTCCTGTGGGACGGGAGGCTCAGGGCGCACCGGACTCCACATGTCAAACATAAACAGGTACAACAAGATCAAGCCATGCACTTCCGCCACAAAAAAGAGCAGCGAAAACCCCATCTGATCAGGGTTAAACGTGAACAGAGCTCGAAAAACGATGTAGTACAGAGCTACACCGCCGGTTGCAAAAATGAGAAGCTTACGCATTCAATAAATGAGTCGATGGGTTAGAAATATGAAAAAAATTGTAAATAAACATTCTGAGACATTATGATACTGAGTCGGTAAAAGATCAAACCGACTTAAAATAGTTTTTTTAAAAAAAATAAAGAACTACAAAAATGTAGATATTAACGATTAAAGCCTCGTTTTTGGAGGCGTTTCACAGGGGAATTCTGATCTATTCCCTTTCATTTGCCATGGCGGAGATCGTCCGAGTCCCAGTCACCCGTGCGCTCAATTTCCTCGTGGCAGGCCAGCAACGCATCAACCACACTGGGATCAAACTGGGTGCC
>PXDP01000397.1 GCA_003565035.1 PVC group bacterium
AGAGAACGACCCCCTGATGCTGTTTGATGCCGCAAGCGTTGAACAGCTCCTGTTTATGGGTCATGCGGACCGGCACGCCGGCCGCTTCGGCGGCGCGGAGAAGCGGCCGGAAGCGTTCTGGGGCGGCCTGTTCATCGAGCAGGAGTTCGAGACAGGCGCGGCGGCCTGCGCGGAGGGCTTCCAGACAGGGGTGGAGGCCATAAAGGTATTCGTGTTCGCTGGGGGGAGTTCGCATGTGGGGGACCGTTGACAAATTGAATAACGCTTCTAGATTGGTGACCATTCAATGCAACCCTATTCGAGAGGATTTCCGAATGAAGTATGACGCGATTTTAGTGGTTTCTTTTGGCGGGCCGGAGGGCATGGAGGAGGTTATGCCGTTTCTGGACAATGTGCTGCGGGGCAAAGGGGTGCCGGAGGCGCGCAAACTGGAGGTGGCGCATCACTACGAACTTTTTGGCGGGGTCAGCCCGATCAATGCCCAAAACCGCGAGTTGGTGGCCCATCTGGAAAACGCGCTTCCGGATGCCGGCGTGGATCTTCCGGTTTTGCTGGCCAACCGCAACACGCCCCCGTACATCCCCGAGGTGATGCGGGAGTGTATGGACCGCGGATACCGGAAGGTTCTGGTCTATATTACCAGCGGGTTCAGCTGCTATTCCGGCTGCCGGCAGTATCGCGAAAATTTAATGAATGCCCAGAGCGACCTGGGAGAGGGCGCCCCGCAATTTGATAAAATCCGGGTGTTTTTTAATCATCCGCTG
The DNA here is from genome assembly GCA_003565035.1 of PVC group bacterium. Classification (GTDB taxonomy): domain Bacteria; phylum Verrucomicrobiota; class Kiritimatiellia; order SS1-B-03-39; family UBA6053; genus PXAS01. The sequence goes on from PXDP01000397.1 coordinate 765, forward strand.
TTTATTGAGACAGTTTCGGACAAAGTTGGAGAGGCGCTGGCACTGCTCCCGGATGAGCAACGGAGCGAAGCGCGGGTGGTGTTCACGGCGCACAGCATTCCGATGGCAATGGCCAATACTTCGGCTTATACGGAACAGTTGGGGGAGGCGGCCAGGCTGGTGGCGGAGCGGCTTGAACTCGGTGCCTGGGATCTGGTCTATCAGAGCCGCAGCGGGCCGCCGCAGGTGCCCTGGCTCGAGCCGGATATTTGTGACCATCTGGATGCCCTCAAAGAACAGGGCGTGCCGGCGGTGGTGGTTTCGCCTCTGGGCTTTGTTTCCGATCATATGGAGGTGCTGTTTGACCTCGATCTGGAGGCGCGCGATCATGCCGCCAAGCTCGGGATGGGCTATGTCCGGGCCTCCACCCCCGGAAATGATCCGCGCATGATCGAAATGATCGTGGAACTCATTCGTGAGCGGGCCCTGGATCTGCCCGACCGCCGGGCCATCGGCCGACTGCCGCCCAAGCATGATGTCTGCCCGGTCAACTGCTGCCCGGCGATCAAGCGGCCGGTTGCGGCACCGGCGGGCTGAAAGTCTTCAGCCCTCAGGGCAGCGGGACGCCCCGGGCGGTGATGAACAACTGATACCATTCTTCATGGCTCAGGGTGATCCCGAGGGCCTCCGCGGCGGTTTGAATGCGTTCCGGTCGGGTGGTGCCGATGATAGGTTGAATTCCCGCCGGGTGTCGCATAACCCAGGCCAGGGCCAGCGCATCGGCCGGCACCTGTTTATCCTCCGCCATGGATCGCAGGATGGTTTTGAGTTCCCGGAGGGAGGACGGATCCTCCTCCGAGACGGGTTCCAGAATCCCGCCATACACAATGGGGGAATAGGCCTGCGGCAGAATCCGGTGTTCCATGCAGTATTCGAGAATCCCCTCTCCACGCGTGGACATCCCTTCGTTATTGCGGCCGGCCACCAGCCAGGATTCCACCGGGTTGGTGAAACCAAGCCCAAAACGGATCTGATTGGTGACCAGCGTGTCCGGCAGACGGCTTTGCAGCAGGCGCTGAGCCGCAGGTGTGAAATTACTGACTCCGAAATAGCGGACTTTCCCGGAGGCTTTCAGTTCGGCAAAGACTTCGGCAATCGCATCGGGCTCCATCAGGATATCGGGGCGGTGCAGCAGCAGAATATCCAGATAATCCGTTTGCAGGCGTTTCAGAGAGCCTTCGACGGACTCCCGGATGTAGTCGGGGCGGAAATCATAGCTGATTCCAGGCCGGATTCCGCATTTAGACTGCAGCACCAGGCTTTCCCGGCGGATGTTCTCCCGTTTCCAGAGATGCCCGAACAGTTCCTCGCACCGGCCGCGCCCGTAAATATCCGCGTGGTCAAAGAAGGTGATGCCCGCGTCCAGGGCGGCCCGTACAGACCGCAGTCCGGCGGAAATCTCCGCTTCGCTGAGCGGAGCGTCGCTCCAGGAGCCACGGATGCGCATGCATCCATAAATCAGTTTGGAAACCATGAGGTCGGTGTGGGTCAGTTCGATGTTTTTCATGCCGGAACCGTATCCTTTCCGCTACTGGGGATAAAGTAAAAACGCAAAGTGTCTGGACCTTCCCGGGATCGGCGGTATGAAATCCTCATGTTAGGTTCCTTTTTGTTGATGACAGTTCGGGGTGTGCCGATCAAGGTGCATGTGACGGCGTTTTTTTTACTGCCATGGTTTTACGGTGCGGTGGAGGCGATGGGGATGCCTTCAAGCTGGACGCTCTGGATCACGCTGCTGTTTATCACTCTGTTGCTCACCAGCGTGGCTTTGCACGAACTGGGACATACAATTGTGGCCCAGCGCTACAATATGCGGGTGCAGGATATCATTCTGACCCCGATTGGCGGGGTGGCCCGCCTGCGCGGCGAGGTGGAGAATCCCCGTCATGAAATCCGCATCGCACTGGCCGGACCCTATGTGAGTTTGGCCCTGGCTCTGACCGGTCTGCTGATCAGCCGTTTGTCTTATGCACAGGGTTGGGAACTCATCGGCGCCACCTTCTATATTTTCGCGTTCATGAACGGCATGTTGTTTGCGTTCAATCTGCTGCCGAGTTTTCCCATGGACGGTGGACGGGTGCTGCGCGGGGTGCTGGCGCAGAAAAAAGGGATGCTGGAAGCCACCCGGATAGCCGCCGGCCTCGGAAAAAGTATTGCAATTGCGTTCCTGGTGATCGGCCTTTCCCCCCGCCGTACCAATCTTGCCATTATTGGGGTATTTATTCTCTGGGCCGCCGGATCGGAGTACCGGATGATGAAACTGAAAGCCATGCAGGAGCAGATGTTCGGGGGAACTTCCATCGGACCGAATGCCGGGGAAGGGGATTTGAATCAGGTGGATGTAAGCCCGCCCCCCTACGCCTCTGAACAGAAGAAGAGTCCGCGCGTGGCGTTGAACGGGTTTCTAGGCGATGTGGTGATGACCGCACGGGACCTCTTTGAAGAGGTCTTTTCTCCGGCTAAGCGCTGAGGGCTTTGCGGAGATCGTCGGGGATCGGTCCCGGCTCCATGCGGTGCTCTGAAATACGACAGCAGACGCTTTTCAATTCGCCTCTGGCATAAGAATGATTTTGTCCGTGAATCTCCCAGTGCCAGGTGACGCTCGTCGTCCCCAGACGTTTGACCGTAAGATTGACTTTTAATGAATGGAAAGCCTCCATGGGACGGAGATATTCCGCAGTGCAGGCAATCCTGGGCCATTGAAGACAGGTGGTGTCGGAGGGGTTAATCGGATAGCCAAGAGACCGGAGAACATGGTGCTCCGCCTCTTCAACATAACAGAGGGTTTTTGCGAAGTGAATGATGCCCGCAGCATCTGTGTCCGCAAAACGAGGCGTAAAATCATAGCTGAAAACATTCATGCATTCAGTTATGACCCCGATGTTACATGAATCAACTCAAATGTGTGGATTTCACATCTTTGCAAGTTCTCCGCTGATTGCATTGCGGATGGTGGAACTGTTAGGCGAGGTCATGGATCGGAAGCGCCGCAGAACTTTCCCGTCGGGGCCCACAAGGATTTTTTCAAAATTCCAGCGGATGTTTCCGGTGAAGTCGGGGTTTTCCGCTGAAGTGAGGTACGCAAACAGCGGCGAAATGTCGTCTCCGCGAACAGAGGTCCGTGCAAACATCGGAAAATTGACCCCGAAGCGGTCTTCACAAAACTGAGCGATTTCCTCATTGGAACCGGGCTCCTGATTGCCGAAATTGTTTGCCGGAAATCCCAGCACGGTGAAGGGTTTTCCTTCAAAATCGGTCTGGAGTTGAACCAGATCGGCATATTGTCGGGTGAAGCCGCAGCGGGAGGCGGTATTGACGATCAAAAGAACCTGACCTTTGTAGTCGGCAAGGTTGACCTGATTCCCTTCAATATCCGGCATTTCAAATTCATGGATACTGTTTGCGGCAGAAACAAGGGACTGAACCGTGAAAAACGATGCGATAAGAAAAAGAAGAATTTTCATGACACTCCTGGGTTGGGGATTTGTCATAGTTCGTCTCGGGAACCCGGACCTTACACGCGGGGGGGCTGAGGATTATTCCGGTTGCGTCCGCCACCGCCGGTGCATCCAGATCCACTGATCGGGATATTGACGGATAAAGCCTTCGATTTCCCCGGTGCATAGCCGAGTGTGTTCCAGGATCGCCTCCGGCTCGCGGCTCGGCGGCGGGGGCAGCGGGGGCCGTACCGTGACCTGCAGGGAATTGTCAGGGAGGCGGCGGCAAAATACCGGATAGGTATTCAGGCCTTTCATGGCGGCAAGCTGGGAGAGTCCGTCACTGGTGCAGGCCGGCTTTCCGAAAAAGTCCACAAACACGCCCCAGTTCCGTTTTGCGTTCTGGTCCAGAATAAAGGCGAGAATTTCCCCGGAATTCAGAATCTTAAGCAGGTCGCGGGCGGAGCCGCGCCGGTCGTGGATGGCGGTGCCCCAGCGGGAGCGGGTTTGGGTGACCCAGGTGTTCAGGGACTCCGGCTTGAGGGCTTTGACGACCACATGCAGCGGATTGGGGTAAAACAGAGGCGATGCCGCGGCCAGCAGCTCCCAGTTGCCGGTGTGGGTCACCAGGGCCAGCGCCGGAGTTCCCAGGGGAGGGACATGTTCCAGACCCTCAAACTGAATGTGTTCGCGGACCTCTGCCTCTGTCATATGCGGCTGCCGAAGAAACTCCACGGCGGTCATGCCCAGATTCCGGTACATGCGCCGGCGGATGCGGGCGGCTTCGGGCATATCGACTTCCAGGCAATCCGCGATACGGCCGATGATTTCCTGACGCCGTTTGCCGAAGAGGGCGGCCAGATATCCCAGACCGCGCCCCAAAGCAAGCGCCCCCCGGAGAGGGAGGCGCCCGAGAAGCCAGCTAATACTGTTCAGCAGGAGGGTCACTTCGTGCCGGCAAGCTGCTCAAAGTGGAGGTGATCCTCCTCGACGGTGACATCGATAATTTCGTCCGGGGTGAAGCGTCCGCGCAGGAGTTCTTCCGCCAGCGGATCTTCGAGGAACCGTTCGATGGCCCGGCGCAACGGGCGGGCACCGTACTGGGGATCGAACCCTTTATCGATGAGAAACTCGACTGCGGTGTCCTCCAGCTTGAGGGTCATGCGCTTGGCGGCCAGACGGCCTTTCACTTTGGTCAGCTCGATGTCGAGAATCTTGCGCACATCCTCGCGGTTCAACTGATGGAAGACAATGATTTCGTCCATGCGGTTGAGCAGTTCGGGTTTGTACATCTGCTTGGCGGCTTCGATCATTTTACTCTTCAGATGATCGTAGGAATCGCCGCTGTTACCGGTGCCGAAACCGAGCCCCATGTTTTTCTTGGTGAATTCCGCCCCGATATTACTGGTCATAATGATGATCGTATTGCGGAAATCCACGGTGCGTCCCAGACTGTCGGTGAGTTTACCCTCCTCCAGAATCTGGAGCAGGAGGTTCATAACATCCGGGTGGGCTTTTTCGATTTCGTCAAAGAGGATGACGCTGTAGGGCTTACGGCGAACTTTCTCCGTGAGCTGGCCGCCTTCTTCGTGGCCGACATATCCGGGCGGGGAGCCAATCAGCCTGGAGGAGGCAAATTTCTCCATGTACTCAGACATGTCAATCTGAATCAGGGCATCCGGATCATTGAACATGAATTCGGTCAGAGCTTTGGCCAGCAGGGTTTTGCCTACACCGGTGGGGCCGAGGAAGGCAAAGGAGCCGATGGGTCGCTTGGG
>PXDP01000352.1 GCA_003565035.1 PVC group bacterium
CGATCGACAAGCTCTACACCACGCCCGGCGACATGGTGCAGGTGTATGAGGCCCTGCAACCTATCGGCCGCTTCATCTTTGCGGCAACCTTCGGCAACGTGCACGGCTCCTACAAACCCGGTGCCGTAAAGTTGAAGCCGGAAATCCTGCGCGACGGCCAAAAAGCGGTCACCGACAAGCACGGCGAAGCGGCCAAGATGGATCTGGTCTTCCACGGCGGCTCCGGCTCCGACCTGAGCGACATCCGTGAGACGCTGGAATACGGGGTCATCAAGATGAATATCGACACCGACACCCAATACGCCTTCACCCGCCCGATCGTCACCCACGTCTGCGAAAACATCGAGGGCGTGCTCAAGATCGACGGCGAAGTCGGCAACAAAAAGACTTACGACCCGCGCAGCTACCTTAAAAAGGCCGAAGCCAACATGGCAGCGCGCCTCGTGCAGGCCGCCGAAGACCTCTGCTCCAACGGCAAGACCATCTTCGGCAAGGTCTAAAATCAAGCCGTATTCTTCCAACAAAAGCCGGGTCGCGTCAGCGCCCCGGCTTTTTTCGGCGCACCAGTTTTACCTGACTTTGTGCATATCCGCTTGAAATCGGAACACTTCGCTTCCTTTATGCTCCTATGGAATCAAATAACGGAGCCCCCCATTTGCTAGAGGATATTGACAGGATACTGGTCGATGAGGCTGCCATCAAAGCGCGCCTGCGCAAGCTGGGCGAAGAGATCAATACGACTTACCGCGGACGCGAGCTGACGGTCATCGCAATCATCAATGGGGCCATTATCTTTGTGGCCGACCTGATCCGCGAGCTCGACCTGTCGATCCAGCTCGACTGCATCCGTGTTTCCTCCTACCGCGATGAGACGCGTCCTGTGCAGGAACCGGAGATCATCGACCGCATCCGACTCGATGTGGAAGGCGTGGATGTCCTCCTGATCGACGACATTCTCGATACCGGCAAGACCCTGTCCCGCGTCTGTGAGATCTTCCGCAAGATGCGGCCCGCCTCCCTGCGCACCTGCGTGCTGCTCGACAAGCAGACCACGCGGGCGGTGGACTTCGAGGCCGATTTCGTAGGTTTTGAGATCCCGGATGAGTTTGTGGTCGGCTACGGGCTGGACTTCGCCGAGCGCTATCGCCAGCTCCCCTGCATCGGCGTGCTTAAGCCCTCGCTCCAGAATCCGCCGGAATGGAGCTAGTGGGAATGGCACTTATTTAAGCGGCTCAATCTACGGTAGAAGCGTGCTTCTAGCCGCTTTTCCAATACTCGGAGCGGCAGGATGCCGCTGCTACTTTGCCTTAACTAAGTGCCATTCGAGCTAGTGGGGTTCTCTTACGGGAAGCTTTCTGCATAGAAATTCACGAATCGTCTATTTTTAAAAGGCGAAATAAATGTAACGTTCATGATCGGGTTTACACGGCTGCGGGAAAACAGCAGAATAATTTGCGGCAGAATAATACCTATCAAACCGATTGTAAGCGTCCCTTAGCGGTTTAAAAATTGCCAGGTCTGTCCTTTTTAAGGTTCAGCTTTTTTGGGAACCACTCAACTGCGCTGCCGGGAAGACGGCCACTCCTTCGCTCGGTGAGCTACGGTGCGCAAAGCAACAGAGCCGTCTTTGCTGAGTAAACCCGTGCACCGGCTTTAGTTGCGGCTGTTTTTTACAACCGCTTGAACCATGATCTCTCCTGATGCAAAGCGCAGCCAGGGATAAAACCTACAGACTCGGGATAAAACGCACGGGATTCATCCGTGCGTTATAAATCCGGACAATTCTCACACGGTCTTTCTCCGGCATATACTGGTAGAGGATATGGGTATGGAAACGCTTCTCGTAATAGCGTCTCAGCCCGTGCGGCTCGGATGCCCAGGCAAAGCCGTTCGGTGCCAGAGTTATGTTTTGAACGGCCTTCTCCAGTTCCTTCAAAAACTCAGCCGGAAGCTCGGGGTCCTGATCACGCCAAAACTCGGTCTCGCGCAACTGGTCGGCGATCGCACGTTTGAGGAAGTAAACTTCCATCACAGGCGGTTGCGTAGCAGCGACATGGCTTCCTCGTAAGAAACCTCTTCTTCAAATCCGTCTTCCAAATCCTTGAGGCGCTGAGCAGCGATTTTGACCTGTTCTTGATGATAGCGATCCTCTTCAAGCTGGCGCAGGTGGGCGATCACTTCGCCTTGATCCCGCTCGTTCAGCGAGCCGATCTCTTCGATTATCTGAGCTGCGTTCATAATGATTACCATGGCTGTATTCAGGGATTCTTCAAGCTTTAATCGCACGGCGAACCAACGCACCTTGCCCATTACGAACGGCCGAATTCCCACACCCACAATCACACCACCCCGCTTAGCCGCCGAAGAACAACCACGGATGCACACCGATAAACACTGATCTTTACGACTGCGAGTTCTCTCCCGCTATCGTTTTAGACCCGCCCCGTCTTGTCCCGCCGTAGTGCGCGTAGGCGGATGGCGGGTCTTTGTCAGCGTCCCTTAGCGGTTTAAAATTCGCCAGCTCTGCGCTTTCCAAGGTTCAGCTTTTTTGGGGAACCGCTCAACTACGCTAACGGGAAGACGGCCAACAGGGCCGTCTTTGCTGAGTAAAGAAACGCACCAGCTTAAGCTGCGGCTGTTTTTTTACAACCGCTGCGCTAGAGGGAGGGAGATGGGGAGGAAAGTGGAAGGATCCACGTAGTCGGGCTGATTCATCCTGGCATTTATACACAAGTCTGGCTTGCGGAAAAAAGCTGCGAAGGATGCGGAGTTTGATGTAGGGGCTTTCCTGTGGGAAGCCCGCGAGCGTACGGAGCGTTGTGGGAAGACCCGAGGCAACGCAAGATTCGCGGGTGCCGCAAGCGAACACCCCTACGAAAAGAAAATGATACGCAATCCGGGGAACTTGAAAGGAAAATAGCGATAACTGGAACTTGTGTATAAATGCCAAGATTCATCGTCCGACCGAGCGGACGAACATGTATCGAACGTTATGCCAGGCTGGAGCGTTGCGGAACCGGGTGAAAATTTTCGGCCAGTATCATTACCGTAAGGCATCCGGTCGGGGGATGAATCCCGCCGACTACGACCACAAACAACCCAGGTTCTATGCCCAGCCTCGGTTTCGTTGCCAAATTCTCCCTTTCCACGGGCGCTTGCCTCATAAAACGCGGGGCGCTATAAATCATTTACTTACACCTCTTGCGCTGGATAGCATTAATTTCCTTTTGTATTCAAAGAGTAGTCTCAGCTGGTTACTGCGGTAAGAAGCTTTAACCATTTCATCTTTTTGGTCTTCGTGTTCTTTCTCATCCAGCGTATTAAATGGATCCACTGTTCCCCGCCCTGCTCCCCGGAGAGGAAGGGCCTTGTGCTTTTTTATGAAATTTTCTCTCATCGAGGCTGGCGTCAGCCTTACAATCTCCATGAAATCCTCGGTATGAGGGGACAAAAAGAAGTTACCCCCAAGTGAACGAATACAGTCATCACGAAGCATTCGCATGACATTGGAAATGTCGCTCGCGTAGGTATACCTCTTCGGGCTCCAAGTGTAAGCAAATTCGTTAACTGCTCCCTTGACCCGTATAATGTGGGGAGTCCCGTCCAGGCCATCCCAGTTAAATAGCTCCAAATCGGTTAGTGCCTCTGAAAAAAATTCCCTGATTACATTTAAATCTCTTTGAGATATCTCGCAGGTAAAGGTCCTCTCTGCATCCTTGTAAATGTCACGTAAATGAATAAAATTCTTTTCATGCTCTTGCGTGATATAGATGAGGTATCGGATATTAAATCCACCGGCAGCGGCATACTCAATTTCCCATACTGAGCTAGGAGCACACAGTAAGGCTATGATCGTCTCCTCTTGAAAAATCTCACTGTATCTTTCCTTAGCGTGTTCTTTCCAGGACTCACCTAAAGGACTTAGTCGATGAACCGGTCCGCCGTATGCTGTGCAGAGAAGTAAAAAGAATATGGCGACTCTGAACATTCTATTTACGAACAAGTAATTGGTTGATCTTGGATATTCTTCCCTAAGGGACTCAAGTCAAGTGGAATCCACAACGGGTCATTCCGCAAAACCGTAGAAATGATAATTCCTGATGCCGTTCGATCATATCGCCAAGTCGAGAGCCAGGTCTGAAATATCGCGGATTCGTTTGCCGGAAATCATGGTTTCGAGCATGTCTTTGGCATCAGAATGATTGAGCGCATCAATTGCTTCAATGAGCTCCGGAAGCGCAATATGATAAAGGCAATCAATGTCACTGGTGCCAAGTGCCAGTGATGCGAGACAGACTTTTAAAAAGCTTTCGCTTTGCGGCTTCTAGCGTGGCTGGCATGGGTAGAGAATCAGGAAATTTTCTGGCCTGTTACTTGGCTGGTGGCAATCGCATTACGGATCCGCATGGCAACCGCATAGGCGACCGGGGGAGGAAACGCGTTGCCGATTTGGCGATAGGCAGCCGTTTTGCCCCCGGCGAATTCCCAATCATCAGGAAAGCCCTGGATTCGTGCGGCCATGCGCAAGGTGAGCCTGGGCATCTCACTGTAGCCTTTTGGCGGAGCCGTATCGGCGAGCGACTTTCCGTTCACGCCCAAACTGGCCCAGGCTTTCTTGGCTCGTGTCGGTCCCAAATCAGCGCCACCATGTTTTTTGGAGCCGCCGACCAGGGTGGGCGCAATCTCATTTGCCTTGGCCGCCCACTCAAGGGCCCGCTCCCAACCGTTTGCTGCCATCAGATCGACGAGTGTTTCACCGACAGTTCTGGCCTGAACGCCATCGGTAAGCGGAATTGGCGGATAGAAGCGGTCTGCCAGATCCTTGCGGATTGCCACAATGACGACCCGCGGGCGTAATTGGGGGACGCCGAAATCCGACGCATTGAGCAAGTGCCAACTGGTCAAGTAGCCCATCTCCTTCAGCTGGTCTTTTAGCGAAAGGCGATAGTCGGTGAATACCGCATCAAGAAAGCCGCGAACGTTCTCGAGCATAACCGCCTTTGGCTTACATTCGGCTACCAAGCGGAGCGCCTCAGGAAAAAGATCCCTTTCGTCGTCTGCTCCCAGTTGCTTGCCAGCTACCGAAAAGGGCGGACAGGGGACTCCACCAGCCAGTAAATCCACACCCTTAAATTTCTTGGCCGAAAAATCTCTAACATCGCCTTCGACCACATTCCAGTCCGGTCGGTTCAGACGGAGAGTCGCGCAGGCGTGACGATCATATTCCACGTGCGCAAGTCCCTCGAAACCAGAATTTACCAGGCCAAGCGCCTGCCCACCCGCGCCTGCACAGATTTCAACGCACGTGAGATGCTTCGAGCGCTTTTTTCGCTTCGGCTGACCCATGTGTTCATGTGAACAGTCCAGAGCTTCATTGTCTAGTCGGATTTCAGGAATTCGGAAGGCTTGGAAACTTAAAATTTTCTGAAAGTGCCGTTTTGGCAGCACATGCCCCACTCTGTCTTCCGGCCTCGGGCCTCTGTTCTCCGGCCTCTGCAGAGCTACGGAATAATCGGCAACACGCCTGGCAGCACGCCGATCAGGACGGTGGCGACGACGAGGGCGCCGAAGAGGACGCGGTCGGCCTGGACGGACTGGGCACCGGTGCCTTGCGCGCTCTCGCTGGTGGATGTGCCGAAATAGCACTCCCGGATCCAGCCGAAGTAGTAATAGATGGAGATGACGACGCCGAGGATGGCAATCGCGATCAGGCCATAGAGTTCGGCCTGATAGGCGGCGACAAAGAGGAAGAGCTTGCCGATGAAGCCGCCGAGAGGCGGGATACCGGCCAGCGAGCCCAGGCCGACGGTGAGCACGCCGCTGAGATAAGGCTGCTTGCGGGAGTAGTCGGCGTAGTCTTCGAGTTCCTGATTGGCGTCATCCGCCCCGGCGGTGACCGTCATCACCCCAAAGACCGCAAACGATGCGAGCAGGTAGGTCACCAGGTAGAAGATGACGGCATACACGGCCCAGTCCACTCCGCGCATGACCGCCACGACCCCGAGCAGGAGGTAGCCG
>PXDP01000218.1 GCA_003565035.1 PVC group bacterium
AAGACCTATGGCGCTCGCGTGTGGTCGTAAGATGGTAAGCCAGAGAAGGTCCATCCGCATTAGAGAACTGAATGAACAAAAAAGAGATATAAACGAGGATCTGGTTTTTCATAGTTTTTAGCTTTAGTCGGTGATAAGGTTTCTGATTTTGATGATTGGTTTGTCAGCTTCAAAAGCATCACAACCTCCATTCAATTATTGTTGGGCGCAAGCACCGGGATCGGCCTTACATTGTGTTTTGTATCAATCTTCAATGCGTGGTTCAAGTCGACGACCGGATCCTCTTCATCGGCAGGTACCGACCAATCATCATTGGCCGTGTTATCCTAAACCGCCCATCCGATTTTGTTTATGCATCAGCCTTTCACAGCACCTTCAGTCAGCCCGCTGATGAATTCGCGCTGCAAGAGGAAAAACAGCAGGACAACCGGCAGGACGGCCAGCAAGGTTCCGGCCATCAGCGCGCCATAGTCATCATTGTAAAGCCCGACCAACTGGTTGAGGGCGATAGGCAGGGTGAACAGTTCATTGGATTGCAGGACCACCTGCGGCCAGAGAAAACTGTTCCATGAGCCCATGAAAGCGATCAGGGTGAAGGCACCGATAGTGGGACGCACGACCGGAAGCGCCACATGCCAGTAAATCCCGAATTCCCCCGCTCCGTCCACCCGCCCGGCGTGCACCAGATCCATAGGAATGTTCAGCATCGCCTGGCGGAACAGAAAAACACCCAGGACATTGACCAACCCGGGGACAATCAGGCCGGCATGGGTATCAATCAGCCGCAAATGAAACAACAGCTCATAAAGCGGTGCCAGCATCACCGGGGCCGGGATCATCATCGAAACCAGCAGCAAAAGCATCAGCCCCTGCTGTCCCCTGAAACGGTAGCACGCAAGCGCGTACCCGCCCAGACTGGCCATCAGCAGCTGGAGCGTCACCGTCGTGCAGGTGACAAACAGGCTGTTTAACAAAAAGCGGCCGAAGTCCATCTGAGAGAAGAGACTTGCAAAATTGCTCAGGGTCATCCGGTCTATCGGCGGAAAAAAACTGTACCGGTGAAAATCCTCCATGGTTTTCACCGAGGCCGCCACCAAATACACAAGCGGAGCCAGAAAGATCAGGGCCACAGAGACCAGCGTCAGCCAGATCACCACCGTGGTCCAGGCCTGCCGGTCAAATCCGCCGGATGCAGTCCTCATCATCGATTTTTTCTTCATGCCATATTCTCCTTCCGCAGCGCCCCACTGAGTTTCAGTTGAAGCGCACTAACGCAAAACACCAAAAACAGCAGCGTCCAGCCGATCGCCGAAGCGTACCCCAAATCACCGCTCACAAACCCGTTCTGATACAAATACATCACAATCGTCAGACCCGATTTCTCAGGTCCGGGCGTATTGCTCAACAAAAGCCAGGGCAATTCAAAAAGCTGAAAGCCGCCAATCGTGGAAATCACCACCACAAAAATCACGACATGGCGAATCCCGGGCAGAGTGACATTCAGGAAGCGCGCCAGAGGACCGGCGCCATCCACCCGGGCCGCTTCATAGAGTTGGGGGTCCACCCCCTGAAGCGCGGCCAGAAAATAGATCATGCTGTATCCCACATACAACCACAGGTTCACCATGACCAAGGCCGGCATCACCCGCCTCGCTTCGCTTAACCAGCGCGTATCCATCGACCACCGTCCAAACGTGATCGTGTGCAGGCCCTCGTTCACCAGACCGAAACGCGGCGCAAAAAGCAGGGTGAACAGAATGGAGGCAAACACCAGCCCCATCAAATGGGGCGAAAAAAACGCAAAGCGCAGCGTGTTGCGCATCCAGAGGCCTTTCCGGTTCAAAAAAAGAGCCAGCCCCAGGCTCAGCGGCACTTGAATCAACAGCGAGAACAAAACGAAGGTGAAGGTATTTCGCACCGCGATCCAGAAATCCGGATCCTGCAGGAGAAAGCGATAGTTCGCGGTACCCACAAACACCTGCGCGCCCGGCCCGCTGGTGATGGTGAACGAGAGGAGCAGACTGCGGAAGAGCGGCCAGGCAATAAAGACGCTGAAAATCACCGCAAAAGGCGTCAGAAACACATAAGGTGCCACTTTGGGGGCGTTCAGTTTCATGGCTGCACCTCCTGAATCTCCACAACCCTTCCCGCATTCCAGTCCGGCATGCGGCGGAGTTGAAGTCGAACATACTCCGCCGCCTCGTACAGGCGCTGGCGCACAAATTCCTCCATACCGTCCGGGCCCTGCCGCCGCCAGCGGGCCACGGATGCGGCCACCACATTGCCCACCTGATCTTTCGCCAGTTGTAGAAAGGGATGGCCGACCTGAACCGGAATTTCATCGGCCAGAGCCGCAAATTCCGCCCCCAGCCGCTGGCCCTGCCAATAGGGACGTTCAGCCTGAAAGGCTGGCCGGCCCCAGGCGGTCCGGTCCGCCGGCAGGATATTCGTGGTGCGGAATTTCTCCTCAAGAATATCCAAATCCGCGTACAAATGCATGGCAAAGGCAAAGGCCAGATCCGGATCCGGCGTGGCGGTGGTGATGCCCAGCATCGTCCCGCCCCAGGTCGAGGTCCGCCGCTCTCCGGGCGAAAACGCCGGCAAGGGCATCAGTCGCATTTTCCCGGACAACTGAGGCAGATTGCGCTCGATCCCCGCCGTGCGCCAGTCGGGAGCCACCACCATCAGGTAATCCCCCTCCTCCAGCCCACGGAAAAAGGGTGCGCCCCAGCTGCCAAAATTCACCGCAATGGCGTCCTCTCCAGCCACCAGCGGCAGCCACCACATCAGGATCTGAACCGTCAGCTCATGATCAAAAACGACTTCGCCCTCCGCATTAAAAAAATCGCCGCCGGCCTGATACAGGAAGGGCTCAAAATTATACCCCGCCGCATCCTCAAGCTGAAGCATGTACCGACCGGTGGGACGGACATATTCCCGGGCAAAGGCAATATAGGCATCCCAGGTGTCCAGATCGTCTACCGTCAACCCCGCCTGTTCCAGAAGCGGATCCAGCAAATCCGCCCGATACGCCAGCATCATCGGATGCACATCATGGGGGATTCCAAATATCCGGCCCTGATGTGTGTACGGCGCCAGCCGGTTTGCCGGAATCCGCTCCAGCATCCCCGAGGTTTCCAGCCAGGGACGCAGATCCCGAAATCCCACCTGATCAATCGGTCCCCGGAAAAACTGACCGGACTGGGTGATTTCCACTTCCACCATATCCGGCACATTCGCCTGGGCCCAGAAGGCGGAACTCAGCCGCTGATTGATTGCCGTCCCGTGCACCAGCAAAACATCCGCACTGACCCCGTGTGCCTCCTCAAATGCCGGGACCACTCTCAAATATGCGTTATGATGGTCCGGCGAAAAGGTCCAGAACACCAGATCCGCCTCCCGCCGTTCCGGCGGGGACAACGACAGTAGTCCCGCACTCAGCAGTGCCAGTACGAAAACCAGCAACGGAGCCGGCCCCATGGGCAAATCACTCAATCCATCTCTCAGACGCTGAAAACACTTCATGCTTTTCTCTTAAAACCCCGCTTCAAGATGTTTGCGGATGGTCGACAGATGATTGGCGGTCACCAGAACCTCTTCCGCCGTGAGAGGCGAGCCGATATCCTCCAGCAGCGCCGCCTCCCGGGCCAGCATCCGCTCCACCACATCCCGCCCTTTGCGAGTCAGCGCCAGACACTTGCTGCGCTTGTGCCTTGGATTGACCCGCGGCGTCACCAGCCCCTCCTCCTGCAGCAGATTCATTTGCGTCTGAATAATCTGACGCGACACCAGCCGCTCCCGCGCCAACTCCGGCACCGGCGTAGGTCCATCCCGGTGCAGACTGATCAGCAGACTCCGTTTCGCGCTCGTCTGTCCGTCCTCCGCATGGACCTGATCCCCCAGCCACCGCAGGCGGTTGTGCAGTTTCCGGATCTCCTCGTATAATTCCTGATAGGGCGCAGCAAGTTCGTACATGGCCGCATCCTATCACGCTAACCCCAAACGCACAAAAACAATTCCCCACGAAGTTTCCAAATGGGATCCCGCAAAAATTCTTGTAAATTAACAGGTATTTTAAAGAGACCTTTTTGGCGGGTTTGCGTCATTTTGTCTCGCATCCCTTTCGGAAATTTGCTTCGCTTCTTTTATGAAATCAGGATTTCTTGACCAGCTTCTCCGCCGCATCGACCGGATTGACCCCGGGAGCCTGCAAACCCACTTTCTCCGTCTGGCCCGGGAAAAAGGGCTGTTGGAAACGATTCTGCAAACGATCCGCGAGGGGCTGATCGTCGTGGATGGCGCCGGCAAAGTGACTTATGCCAACGAGGCGGTCGCACGGCTGATCGGGTACAGCGCCGAGTCCATGATCCACCGCACCCTGGATGAAGCGGTGCCCTCTCTGGACTGGGAGGGCCTTATGGGACTTGATCCAGAGGCCTGGACGCAAATGGTTAATCGCGAAATCGAAGTCACTTACCCGGAACATCGATTTCTGGAATTTTACGTGGTGCCGCTTCAAGTTGTCGAGGGGGCGGCCGATGACGTGGACGGGGCTCTGATCCTGCTGCGGGATGTCACCGGAGACCGGGCCCGGCAGGAATCCACGGTCGAATCCAAGCGCCTCGAAGCGATCACCCTGCTCGCCGCCGGGGTGGCCCACGAAATCGGAAATCCGCTGAATTCCCTGCATATCCACATGCAGCTTATGGAGCGGGAGCTTGAGGACATTGAAGACAGCGATCTGAAACAATCTCTGCGCGAACTGGTGGAGGTCTCCCACAGCGAAATTTCCCGACTGGATCAAATTATTCATTCCTTTTTGCGGGCCCTGCGTCCGTCCCAACCCAAACGCGAGCCCGTCCGTATCGAAAAACTTCTGAAAGACACGCTCAAGAGTATGGAACGCGAGATCGAGGACCGCGGGGTCTGGGTCGAAACCGAAATTCCCAAAACGGTCCCCATCCTCTCGCTCGACAAAGGACAAATGCAGCAGGCCTTTTACAACCTTCTCCGCAACGCGGTGCAGGCGATGTCGGACGGCGGTCTGCTGCGCGTGGAGGTTCGGGTCACCGATCAGGATGTCATTCTGGCCTTCCGCGATTCAGGGTCGGGCATCAAACCCGAGGATCTGGGTGCCGTGTTCGAACCCTTCCACACGACGAAACAGGACGGCAATGGTCTGGGCCTGATGATTGTGCAGCGGATTCTGCGCGATCACGGCGGACAAATCGAAATCGAGACCCGACCCGAACAGGGCACGACCGTGACCCTGGTTCTTCCCCGCGACGACCGGCGTATCCGTCTGCTCAATGCCGCCCCGTCATCAGCCCCCCCGACCGCCACACCCGATCCGGAGGAATCCGCATGAAACCCCGAATCCTCATTGTTGATGACGAGCGCAACACCCGCGAAGGCCTGGCCCGCGCCCTCCGCCGCCACTACGACGTTCAGCTCGCAGAAAGCGGCATGGCCGCTCTGGCCCTGCTCGAAGAAGCACCGGTTGATGCCGTGCTCACCGATCTCCGCATGCCCGGCATGGACGGCCTTACCCTTGTCCGCCGCATTCTCGCCCGCGAGCCCCAGCCCGTCTGCATCCTGCTCACCGCCTACGGCAACGTCGAAACCGCCGTCGAAGCCATCAAAAACGGCGCATATGATTTCATGACCAAGCCGGTGAATCTTGACCGGCTGGAGGTGGTCCTCAAGCGCGCCCTCGAGACCCGGCGGCTGGCGGACACCAACAAACAACTCCGCCAGCAGCTCAACGAGAAGTTCGGCATGGAGAACATTATCGGCCAGTCCGCCCCCATGCAGGCGGTATTCGACACCATCCGTCAGGTTGCGCCCAGCCGGGCCACCGTGCTTATTCAGGGCGAAAGCGGGACCGGCAAAGAACTGGTCGCTCAT
>PXDP01000293.1 GCA_003565035.1 PVC group bacterium
CGAAGATCCAACAAGTAGTCAGCGGCCACACGATACCGGGGGGGATTTCGCTGAAGCGCCGCATGGGCAAGCAATCGATAGACCCCCGCAATCTGGGAGAAGCCGGGGTATTGGTCCAGCAGGTGCCGGGCATCAGATTCCGCCAAATCCAGCATCTCTGGGTCCGCCAGAGCCAGCTGGCATCGCATGTAATAGACTTGGGCTATCAACGGATAAGGTTCCGGCATTGCGATGATCTCGCTGAGCAAGTCCATTAACTCAGACTTACGTTCCGGCACGGAGCCCATTAATTGGAGCGCGATGACGGTCGCCTCCGAATCAACGCCGCTGCGCACCAGGTCCCTGAGTGAGGACCACCCCGCGCTGGAGGCATGCCCCAGGATAAGACTTTTCAGCAGCAACAGATTCGCCCTTTCATCGATCGAGTAGCGTGCGCCGCTGCGAGCCAACTCTGCCTCCAGAATGTCGATGGCTTCAGCTTCTCTCCCCATGCCGTGCAGGAGGACCACATATTCCAGCAAGAACGGAAAAGCCGCCGAGGTCCCGGCCAAGTCCTCGAACTTTTCCCTGATTTCAACCAACAAGCTCGCGTCCGCTTGAGACCTCAAAATTTTTTGCCGCAGCACCAGACTGGAAAACAGCGCGGATTGCATCGGACTGGGAGCCACATCCTCGGCCCGCTGGAAGAGTGCTTCCGCATCTTCCAGCTCTCCCTCGGCATCTGCCAACATCCCTTGAAGCAAGAAAAACCACGGCAAGTCCGAGCGGCTCAAAGCATCGGGCTCGATGCCAGTCAATTCCGCCCGAATCGCAGCAGCATCCGGCACCGAGCTTCGCCCATAAAGAATACTGGCTTTGTAGAGTTTGCGCCGATTCGCATCATAAAGAACGGGTAAACGCATCAAGACCTCCGAGGCCTGCTCGTATCTCGCCTGGGCAATCAAGGCGGCGACGTAGTCCAGCGACAGCTCTGCTCTCTCATCATTCGTTAAATCTGCATCCTCAAGCAAAGCGCTGAAGATATTCGCCGCTGTCCCTGATAGCCCCGACTTCAGCGCAGCACGCGCCGCCGCCGCTTGCCACTCATGTTGAACCGATGAGGCCTCACCGGCCAAATAGGGTTGATCGCCCACCAGCGGCGCCTGCGAAGCCGACAAAGCGCAGCGCTCCCCCTGCCATAGCAGAGAAGCGACGAGTATGGACCAAAATGGAAGCGACCGGATCACAGGGCACAGATTACAAGTAAAGTTGAGGAGAGATAAAGCCCAAGCACGAGGCAACAGTGTATTGCAGGCGCTTCCCTGACAACTCATTGATAGAAGACCGTGGTGCCCCCACTGGGAATCGAACCCAGATTAGCTGTTTAGGAAACAGCGGTTCTATCCATTGAACTATGGGGACAGAGATATGTTCCGTTTTTATTAACTGATGACTGCACCGCTTCAAGGATGGATTGCAGCACCCCCCCAATTTAACTGGTATTGCTCAAAATGATAAAAATGACCTGATTTAATACTTGCAGAGTGCGTTCAACCCTATACTGCTTCTCGGTTTATGAGTGCAAATAACAAGACACCCAACCGCTCCCTTAATCCGATGGACTACACTTTTAACGATGTGGAGATGCTCTCGCGTTTCGTGACCGAAACGGGTAAGATCCTGCCGCGCAAGGTGACCGGCCTTTCTGCGAAGCATCAGCGTCGCATCACGAACCGCATTAAGCAGGCAAGAAATATGCTGACGATGCAGTAGTCTCACTACCAGTGAGCTCCTTTCCGATCCTTCTCCCTGCCGGAGAGGGATTTTTTATATCAATCCAGCACGATGGCCCCCCACGTAAACATCCTTAAAGGTGATCCAGACTCGCTACGGGAATGTGCGCGCCTGCTGGAGAGCAACGAACTCGTAGCGGTCCCGACTGAGACCGTTTACGGTCTCGCGGGCAATGCACTCTCCATCGAGGCGGTCCGTAAAATCTTTAGCGTCAAAGGGAGGCCCCTGATCGACCCGCTCATTACGCATTTCAAGAGTGCCGATTCGGCCTTTTCGCACGTGCACGCGCCGGAACAGGCTCAAGTGCTGGCCTCCAGATTTTGGCCAGGTCCGCTGACTCTCGTCCTCGAGAAAATGCCGGATATCCCTGATTTGGTGACGGCTGGGCTGAACAGTGTGGCAATTCGCGTCCCAAATCAGCCGCTCATGCTGGCACTGCTGCAGCAATTGGATTTTCCACTGGCCGCACCGAGTGCCAACCCCTTTGGATACGTCAGTCCCACCCGACCAGAGCACGTGGCTCAAACACTCGGCCCCAAAATTGGAGCCATCCTGGATGGAGGTAGCTGTCAACACGGCCTCGAATCCACCATTCTGGACCTGCGTGAGCCCCAAGCGCCCCGACTGCTTCGGCCCGGGCCGATTTGCGCGGATGAAATTGAAACGACACTTGGCTGCAAAGTTCACACCGCAAAAAAAAATGCTTCCGGCGCAGCTCAAACTTCACCCGGGCAGCTAACGCAACACTACAGTCCCCGCACTCAAATGGAACTAGTCGCGCATGGGCAACTCACCTCACCACCCTCGACCGGAGAAGCATTCGTGCTACAAAAAAAACCGATCGATCCCAGCCCGAATGGCCTTTATTGGCTATCCGAAGACGGAGACCTGAAGGAAGTCGCCAGAAACCTATTCAACCTGATCCAGAAACTGGACGGCATGCAACTGGCAAGAATCGTTGTGGAGGCGGCACCACCAGAGGGAATCGGCGCAGCGATCAATGACCGGCTGCACCGGGCCGCCGCCCGTTCCTAGCGGGCTTTCATATAAGCCCATTCAATCGTTGTAGCGGAACGGGGAACCCGTTTCGAATCTTCAACCGTTGTAGCGGAACGGGGAACCCGTTTCGAATCTTCAACCGTTGTAGCGGAACGGGGAACCCGTTTCGTATCGATCCCGTTACAGGCAGAATAGCTGAAGTGATCAGGATTTCAACTCAACTTTTTCCGGCTCCGCACTTTCAGCCATTTCCTGTTCAAGCTCTTCCTCTTGCTGGAGGTAGTAATCTTGGTAGGACTTGTCTGAGTAGTGCGAGTAGTAGTAGCTGGATATCGAGCTGGTGATATTATTCAGAATCGCTCCGAAGACAGGTGTGTTTGATTCCCACAAGCGGCGCACATTGACGACAGCCGTCTTGCGTTTCACGGTGTTAAACTTGATCACATAGAGAACACCGTCGACCATGGGAAGCAGATTGAGCGCGTCACTGACTGCAGCCAGCGGTGGCGTGTCGATCACGATCCGGTCGTATTGGTCACGCAATTCGGCCATCATAGATTCGAAAGTAGCGCTGTTAAGCACCTGAGTGGGATTTTTGGATTTTCCACCGGACGGAAGCACATCCAAATTCGGATAAACCTCTCGGATCAGAACATCATCAAGTGCTGTGCCTTGCTCGATGTGATCCAGCAGCCCCTTTTCATTTTCGAGCTGAAGCGATTTGGCCACATTCGGCAAACGCAAGTCGCCATCCAGCAACAAGGTCTTCTCACCATGATTGGCAAAGGTCAGTGCCATGTTGGAACTAACGAAGGACTTACCCTCGCCCGGAACGGTACTCGTCGCCAAGATCACTTTGGCATTCTTACTTTCATAACTGAGCTTCAGCGCAGAGTGTATCGTTCGGAATGTTTCCGTCACATGTCGATCCACGTTGGATGCGACTGCCTGAGCCTTCGTATTGGAATCAAGCTTCTTGATCCGGGGGATAACACCCAACATTGGGAGGCCGATCGTGCTCTCAATATCGAAGGCACTCTTGACACGGTCATCCAGGAAAGCGACGACGAAGACCAGGGCCGTGCCCACAGCCAGACCCCCGAAGAAGCCAGCGGCGAGATTCATAGTCACATTAGGAGAAGAAGGCCGGTCGTCCGGTGGCGGCACCGCATCGTCGATGATCCGTGCATTCGGGTTGGTTAAATTTACTCTCGCACGCTGCGTGGTCATGCGCTGGTTGAGTGCCTGAAAGAAGTTTTGCTGAACTTCGAGGTCTCGCAAGATGGTGTTAAACTCGACGCGAGTTCGACTCAATTGGATCAGTTCCTGTTCTTTCTCAGCCAGACGTCTACTGGCGAGTTGGTAATTCTCACGGGTTTCGACGTAGCCGGCATAGACCTTATCGACCGCATTTTTTACTGCGGTTTCCAGCTCAGTTTCTGCCTCACGCAAGGTTTGAAATTGCTGAATCATCACCGGATGCCGCTCGCGGTATCGCTTGGAGAGTGAGGATATGTTGATCCGGACGCTGGAGATTTTCGAGAGCAGATCGGCCACACGCGGCTGATCGGCAATGAAGGACAGCTCCCATAGGTCACGACCTTCACGCTGGTAGTCTTCGATCAGCTTCCAGCGGGTTTCGAAATTATCGAAGGCATTTTTGGTATCTGACTTGAGCGCATTAAGGCTACCGAGTTGCTCTCTGGCGATATTCTCCTGATTATCAAGCGACACCGCATTCATTTGCTCGCGATAGTCTGCCAGCTCGCGCTCCAACTCCTCGACCCGTTGCTTTTGTTGGTCCGCCCGAACCCGCAAATCCTCGACCGCTTTCATCGAGCTATCGATGTTGAGCTTCATATTATAATCGATGAACTCCCGTGCAAATAGGTTGGCCACCTCTGCCGCCACGACCGGGTCGGGGTGCGAGTAGGCGATATTCACCATCAAACTCATCCTGCGGGGAAGAATTCGACGATTTCGGGCGAGGACCTCACCCGGCGAGAGTGGGCCCCGCAAACTCAATGCATCGGTGTAGGGGGCCATAAAGCGCTGACGCAGTTCATCGGTGAAGCGCTGCTCCACCCCCGAAATAATGGTAGAGCTCTCTAGAATACTGATCTGGGTGTTTAAATCCTCCGCAGAATAAATTTGGTTTTGCTCCATCTTCACGGCCTCCCCGAGAACGGATGGGTCCTCTCGAAACAGCTGAACCGTGGCTGCCGAGGTGTAAACCGGAGTTTTGTTAAAGGTATACAGGATGGAACCAGAGAAAATGATAAAAAAGGCAACGATCAGGAACCAGATTCGTTCCCGAAACATGATCAGATAGTCCCTGAATGAACGCTGTGGGCCACCACCGCCCCCTTCGCCATAGCCATAACCGCCGCCGTAACCATAACCGTAGGATCCGTAGCCGTAACCACCGCCGCCGTAACCACCGGAATTGGGATCCGGACCGCCTCTCACATATTCATTTTTCATTCAGATAAAACCTTTGTTGAGATTTCAACGCTCAGATGATCCGCTCCGGCACCCAGATGGTATCGCCTTCCTGTAACACGATGTCCGTTACGTTCGGGTCCGTGACAACCCGGTTAAAGTTGATCTCCATTTGACGGGCCCGTCCGTCGGAATCGACCCGCTTAATCGTAATGGACCTTGGATTGCCCAAACGGCTCACCCCCCGGACAGCTGCGATCGCTTCAGTCAGGGTGAAGTCACGGTCCTGCGGCATTTCGACCACGCCGGGACTGTTCACCGACCCTAACACATGCACGACCTTGGGCGAGAAGGAGGCCACCAGCACAGACACCTGCGGGTCAACCAGGAAATCGCGATTATACAAATCGGTAATCAAGGACTCCGCTTCCGATACTGTCATTCCAGCGACTTTCACTTTACCGATGAGGGCCAAACTCACGGAGCCATCGCCCTCGACACGAACCGAACGATTGAGGTCATCTTCCTGGTAAACCTCCACTGAAATCACATCAGAGGGCTTCAAAACGTAATTTTCACCCACAATGATCCCCACCCCGGGGACGGCACCTCGAGCGGTGGGACCCGCACTCGGGCCAGAATCAGCAGAGGAACCACTGAAA
>PXDP01000131.1 GCA_003565035.1 PVC group bacterium
TTATACCACAGCGTATAGCCATGTTTCAGTACCCGCATAAACTCCGGCAAATCATACATCCGCTCCGTCACCTGCCCATCCAGCTTCTTCTGATCCTCCTCCTTGTGAAGCGCATAAAACTGTTCCCACTGCTTCACCTTGTCCTTCGACCATACCAGCTTCAGCCGCCGCACAACCTCCTTATGCTCAACCGCTTCCCGCTCCGGCACCCACAGCAACAAGTGAAAATGATTCGACATCACACAATACGTCACCACCGTCATCCCCGAAAACTCCGCCCAACGAAACGCCAGTTCCCGAAACGCCTCCTTCTCCTTCACCTCCAGCAAATAGTCCTGACCCCGCACGCGACTCGTCACATGCACAAAATAGCCCCCGGACTTCGGCAACACCCGCTCCCGCTTCTGGGCAATCTTCTCCACACAAGGCCACACCGGCCCCGGTATCTTCGATGATTTTGGAACAATCATACCCCCCTCCTATCTCAACAATCACCATTTTCAAGCCAAAATTTCTTTAAAATACCTGTTATTTTAAAATGCAGAAAATACGAATTTGACCTCCTGAGTTCATTTTTGGATTTAAAACGCCTGAATTTTAAACCCAAAAAACCAAAAGACTGGGCTGATACGACCTACTCAAACGTAATCCGTATCCGGGAGGGGTTCCCCAGTGAAGCCCCCTGGGGACTGTGCAGTTCCAGCTCGAAGGATTTCCCGCGTGCGGCGGGATTGTCCAGTGGAGTGATGCGGAGAAGATGCGGCTCGGATTCATCGGCCGCCCAGTGCAGCACGGTGTCGAGCGGAACAAAGTCGGTGTTTGCCCGCGCACTGCCGTCGCGGGTGCGCACACCGACACGTCCCGCATCCCGCACACCACCCCGGCGCGCGACCTCCACATCAATCGCCAGCGCATTATAGGGAACCCGCAGTCGGTCTTGAACAAAGATGAATTCATCGTCATCCGGCCGGTCTGTCGTCGGTGTGGAGGAAGCCACAGCCGGTGCCAATACCCCGCTGGCGCCCTGCACTTCAAGATCCCTCACCGTGAAGCCGGTATGGCTCCCCGCCAGTCCCAGACCCGAAATCACGGCGGGAGCACCGTCGGATATGCGGTGCGTGGAGAGGATCTCAGCCCGGTGGTTCCGCGCGGAGGCCTCCCAGCGGTGATACGAACTTTCCCCGGATTCCTCCCCATCGTTCCGCGGAGTGTCAAACGCCGTGACAAAGGTGATTTCATCCGGGCCGGTCCGGGTTGCGGTTATCTCTACCTGGGTTTCCCGCTCATGATGGATAAACGGGCGGTTTCCCCGGTTCACGACGGTCCCGGCGCCGTCCACATTCGGACGATCCCCTTGGCTCCCCGCCCAGTTCTTGTTCCGGTCGAGCAGAGGCTGCGGACCGTGTCCCTGCCGATAAAGACCAAAGGTGACGCCGCCGGAGGAGGAACTCCGGGTGCCGATGGCATGGAAATAGCCCGTCCAGGCATCCGTAACCGCAGTCTGACGGTTCCCCGTAACCGGCTCACCCTGAAACAGACCATAGACAATCCGCTGGGGGCTGTTATTATGCGCAGAGCCCCCCAGCCAGGTGAATCGGACATGAACCCGGTCGCCGACCCCGGCAAGCTCCACCGGAGGAAAACTGGCGACGACCCCCTGCCAGGGCGTCCCGCCGTCGTGGGTAAACTCCCCGGTCGCGGCATTCCACTGCCCATCCTCCATGACAAACAGGGACAGCGCGTCTCCCCGGACGGCACCGAGCCCCAGTGCGACAAACAGCCATAAACTCTTCAAGGTTCTCTTTTTCATCTTTCCATTTCCTGTATGCTATTCTGAAAGCCGGACTTCGATCCGGTAAAAGACCCTGTCCTCCGCCGGCGCGGCGGATGAAGGCTCACCAAATTGATTCAAGACGTACCATTGATCCGGCGGGGTCGTCAAATCATTCGTCCAGCGAATCCGGTATTCACGTCCTTCACGGGCTTCAAAGACCGGCAGTCCCTCTGCGGACCATCCGCTGATCTCAAACCGGTCATCGCTCCCGGGCGCAAGCCCCGCAATCCAGATATCCCGGATGCGCATGGGCACCCCGCCCTGCTCCACCACGTCGTTTTCGTCTTCGGCATACGGAAAATGGGTGGCCATCCAGTCGTCGAACAGATCACCGCCACTTGAATCCGTGAAAACCGTCACCCGGACGTTGTCGAGATGAAAGGTCACATTGCGATTGCGGATGCCGAACCACAGCTGGTCGAAGTGCAGCGTCTCTGAGGTGTTGACAGTGCGGGGACTCATCGCCTGACCGCCCACATTGCCCTCCATCCGGTATCCCGTTTCTGTTTTTTCAATCCGCAACCAGGCCGGGGTCCACTCGCCTCCGCTCACGACCACCGAACTGTCGGTTGAGTTACCCGGATTGTCGGTATCCAAAAAAGGATTGGCACTGGTGCTCAAATCGGAAACCAACTGGGCCACACCTCCGGAGGACCGTTCGTTCGGCATCGTCATAAATAGCCCCAAAGCGGCATCCAAATCGGACCCGGATTCAAACAAACCGAAGCGCAGCACCCGGTGGCCTCCGGTGGACCCCGAGGTTTGAAAGGCCAACGCGATTTCCACCCGTTCACCCTCAGCCAGCAGGAGCGTTTCCGGCAGGTCAGCCGTAAACATGGAACTGCCGCCGCCCGACTGGCTGTAGGCCAGATATCTGTCGGCATGGGCATCGAACTGCCCCTCCCCTCCGGTGCGGATGACCGGACCGTAGCTGAGCACGGACTGCACCCGGCCGTCCAACAACACCGCGTCGACAAACTCATCCAGCACATCCGCTCCGTCGGCGGATACCGACACGGTAACCAGGCCCGTCACCGGCAAATAGGTTTCTTCATCATCCGGCACAAACACCACCGTCTGCTGCGAATCACCCAGCGGCGGCAAAGTTTCCGGTTCGGAAAACGAGAAATGGCCCGGCACCGGGACACCGGCTCCATTCTCGGCCGCTCCCCCCTGCAGGGTGGATTCTGCCAGCGTCTGGCCGGCCTGCAGACCGTCGGCCGTCGGCCAGGCGGTAATGACCGGCTCCTCCAGTTGCATATCCCCAGCAGTGTTCACGATCTGAAAGCCGGCCGGTCCCGGGTCGTTCATGTTGCCAAAGGCAATCGACTGCGAGGCTCCGCTGAGATTCCGGAAGACCACATAGGCCGGACCGTCCACCGCCGCCCCGGACGAGGTGGCCGTCGACTCTTCGAGTGCTCCGTTCCACCCGCCGGTTTCATCGCGGATAAACAGCGACTCCCCGTTTACAGTGATGCGCTGAGTTTGCGGCGGGCTCACCCGGCTGCCGGCAAAATAGACATAGAGATCGTAGGTGAGATAAGGGATATCCTCCAGCGTGTAGGTAGCCGAACTGCCATTCCGGGTCCAGGATGTCGACAGCATGCGCGCCAGGCCGCTGTCCACGGGAGTGGTGTTGTTGCGGTAGGAGCGGCTTGACTGGTGCGTCACCCCCAGTGGCACCGGCTGCGCGTTGTTATCCACAAAGCCCGCAATCAGTCCGCTGGCCCGCTCCACATTGTTCCAATAGCGGACAGGCACCGCGCCGGCATACTCGTACGTCTCCAGCAGCAGCGTCGGAGTGCCGGTGGTGAAGTTCAGACTGATCACATCCGGATTCACGGCCGGACGGGCGTCGAGAAATTGCGAAAGCGCATCCCGACCGCCCCGGTCATCCTCCACCGTGAGGGTCACCGAATAGGTTCCAGGATTGAAAACGTGGCTGGTCACCAAGCCCACCGATGAAATGCCGTTCCCGAAATCCCAGCGGAACGTCATCGGATCGCCGTCCGGATCCGCACTGTCCGAGGCATCAAACACAAACGCATCCCCAGCTTTCGTAATCGTAAAAGCGGCCACAGGGTCCTGATTGGTGTTGGTCTCCACACTCACGCTTTGCACCGGAGCCGTGCCCACATTGCCGAAAGGATCCCGCACCCGCAGGCGCACAGCGCGTGCCCCGGTGTCAAAATATCGGTGCACCACCGTCGGCGTGGTGGTCACCGCCGTCTGCCCGTCTCCAAAATCCCAAAAATACATCAGCGGATAGCCGTCGGGGCTGACCGTCTGTCCGGCGTTGAACTGCACCGGCTGAGAGACTTCAGCCACAGCGGGGGCTGAAAATACCGCCACCGGCGTGCGGACCTCCGGCTGCACCCCGGGCGCGTTGCCGAAAAGCTGAATCCGGTAAAGTTCCACAAACCAGCCCTGCGGTGATTCCGCCTGCGGCACGATGTCCCAGCGGTAACCGGAATAGGCGGTGGTATTCGAGACGGGAAAAGATTTCGTGAACCCTTTCTCGCCCTCCCAGTCGATATTCGTCTGCACATCAATCACGTCCCAATTCACCCCGTCCTGCGTTCCGCTGAACACCACCTCGCGGGGATCGCGATCGTTCCAGGAATTTGGATTGGTCAGGGTAAACTCATCCACCACGTACCCGTATCGGCGTCCGTTCTGTTCAAAGTGCAGCTCGATAAACCCCTCTGACTCATTCACCAGCCATCGGGTGTTGGTGGCTCCGTCAAACAAATTTTCGGGACCGGTGTTGGGCAGAAATTGCCCGTTGGCGGAAATCCGCTTGCCAAAATCCCGTCCGAAATCGAGCCGTTCGGGCGGAGCCAGCACCCGGATTGACTGGCCGGTACTGAAGGTCGCCCCGCTTTCCGTCTCCACCGTGAGGGTAACCACGGAATTCCCTTCGCTGAAACTTTGGGAGACGCTGCGCCCCGCACCGACCGCCCCGTTGCCAAAATCCCAGACATAACTGACAATGTCGCCATCGGGCGCCTGAGTGGGGCCCGCCTCGAAATTCAGCGTCAATTCCTCCCCGGCCTCCGCCAGAAAAAACGTCCGGGTGCCGGGCGGATCGTCGGGCAGGAAATTCACCGTCTCCCGGAGCATCATCTGGCTGGGATCCGGACTGACAAGGAAATCGATTACCGGACGCCCCGGCGCCCAGAACAATTCCTCCGGAAGCACCGAGCGCATCGCGAAGTCCGGCCCTTCCCATTCAAGCTGCAACAGGGGATACCAGTCCGAGGCATTACTGTCGCTGGCGTGAAACCTGGCTTCAAACGCGTGATAACCGGCAGAAAGCCCCACCGTGCTCTCCACAGTCACCGGACCCGAAAAACGCTTTCCGGTGCCCGTATTGATCACTTCAAGACCACCAAGCGTCAGATGCAGATTATCCCGCACCCTGGCCTTGAAGGTATAGTCGCCGCTCTCCGGCACCTTGAAATAGCCGGTGAAGCGGAAGGCAAACTGATCCGCCTGCTGCCGGAAGCGAATATCCAGCATGGGCAACACGCCTTCATTCAGCGGGGTCAGCGTATTGATGTTCCCCATGCTCCGCCGCCAAACCGCGGCATTGTAGAGCTGGAAAAAAGTCCCGGGCAGCAGGTCTCCACCCTCTCCGGGGGCAAATTCGGGCGCGCGCCGTCCGGCAGCATCCAGAATACTGATGGGCTTGAACACGGTGCTGGACGCGCCCTGGGCATCCGTCACCGTAAGCTGCACCTGTGTGTTCGCCGACTGGGTGAAGGTGTGGGAGGGATTCACCCCGGTGCCGGTCTGGCCGTCCCCGAAATTCCAGTCGTAACTTAGGGCCTGCCCCTCGGGGTCGCTGCTCGCCGAAGCGTCAAAGCTGACCGAAAGCGGCGCGCTGCCGGTGTTGGGCGTAAAACTGAACGCGGGCACGGGCGGCTGATTCTGAATGCGCAGGGTCTGACGCGTTGTCACGGCGTTACCCTGGCCGTCATCCACAGTCAGTTCCACATCAAAACTGCCATAACTCTGGTAGGTGTGGCTGGGTGAAACCCCGGAGCCGGAGCCGCCATCCCCGAAATCCCAGCTGTAAGTCAGTGAATCCCCCTCCGGATCGCTGCTGCCCGAGGCATCGAATTCCACCGTCACCGGCGGAATCCCGAAGGTGGCGGTATGGGTGAACGCCGCAGTGGGCGCCTGATTGCCCACTTCAATGCGCCGAACCGCCCCCCCGACACCGCCGTGACCGTCCTCCACGGTCACCGAAGCGAAAAACGTGCCCTGCACGGCATAGGTATGTTCCGCCTGCGCACCGGAAACAGGAGGCGATCCATCGCCGAAATCCCAGGTATAACTCAGAGAATGCCCGTCGGGATCACTGCTGGCGGAGGCGTCAAAACTGACGGTCAGAGGAGGCTCCCCTTTCTCCGGGCTGGCGCTCAGCACCGCCAGCGGCGCGTTATTTTGCACGGTGACATAATGCCGGGACTGCACAATACCGCCCGCACCATCCCCCTGTGTCAGAGTCACCGGATACACCCCGCCGTTCTGAAAAGTATGGGAGGGACTGACCGCACTGCTGCTGTTGCCATCGCCAAAGTCCCACTGCGGGCTCCCGGAAGTCAGCCGGGGCGCAAACGCGACCGACAGCGGAGCCGTACCGGATTCAGGCGTCATAGTGAAACCGGAAACCGCATCACTTGCGGCGGCCGATTCGATCCGCTGGGCCCCCGCGTTCCAGCTCAACCGCCGTTCCCCCAGAATCCATTCCGCGTCCAGCCCGTCGCCCTCGATCCGCGCCGAAGGAGCCGAACCGTGGCCCATAGCCATCACCACCCAGATGCGCGCATCGTTGGCCTCAAAACTGTAGGAGACCCGGTTCCCGTCAAAAAAGGCACCCTCCCGGGGGTACATCATCCACCCTTTAAGATATCCGCCATTTTTCCCGCGCAGGGTAAAGGTGGGCACGCCGTTTTCCTCGCCGGTAAACAGCGGCAAATTCTGCGAATTGAGCTGCCAGGCGTATTCCCGGAGCTGCACGGAATCGAGCAAATCAAAGGTGGACACCACCCCAATCTCATCCGTGCCGGGAAAAAGCACCTTGAGATGCCGGCGGCTGGAACTGATCCCCAGGCCGCCAAATTTCCGTCCGCCCCCGGCGATCGCGTACCCGCCCTCCGCACTCACATCAAAAAATTCGGCACTCCCCGTGCCCGACTGCGAAGCCCTCGCCTGCCCGTCCACCGTCACCTGCGAAAAAAAGCGGGCATCGCGGGAGGTCCCCGGTCCGCCGGCGAATTTGTCGCCAAAGCCGAGAAGACTCACCTGCAGGGCGTCCGCCTCATCCCAGGCATTCCCGTGGGTGCTGGTGTCGGTGCTCATCATCACGAGAAGATCGTCCTGATCCTGCCAGCCGCTCCGGAACCAGTACCCCCCCTTGTCATCGTGCAGCCCCCGCAGCAGCAGCGTCGCCGGATCCACCGGAGCCTCGGCCTCCGGATAAAACATCATCGCATACACCGTGCCCGCGTGACTGGGATCATAACGGTCGGCCAGCGGGGCCTCATTCAAAATCCCCCGGTGCCGGTCATAAAACCAGCGGTACGCCCCCAGATGCGATTCCGGAACAATCGAAAAAATCAGAGAAGTCCACCCCTGCTGACCAAAGGTCGAACCGCCCACGCCCCATTGGGTGGAACGCTGCGCCGGATCAAACATCCCCCCATACATTGGAATCAGGTACATCCCTTTTTCCGCCAGACGACTGTTCAGCCGGATATCACCCGCCCTCCGCAGCGCATGAATCGCCGGAATCAGAAACTGTTGCGCATAGGTCATGTAATAATTCCCCTCCTGCGTCCAACCCTTGTTCCCGTAATGACTCATGTGAGTGTTCAGCCGATTAACCAGCAGATTATAATGATCCACCCGAACAGGATTCGTCTGCTCCCCCAGCACCAGCAACTGCAGCAAATTCGCACCGTAACAAACCGCCACCCAGTTGGAGGCGTAAGGATTGATGTTATTGTCAAAACTGAAACCGCCCCCCTGCCAGTGATCCAGCGACGAAAGAATTTTCCCGCGGACAAAGGTCTGCTGCGCCTCCGTCCAGCCATTGTAGGCCAGATCATACGCCACCGCAAAGGCCTTGCCCAGGGTGGCCCGCTCCAGCCCCTTGCCCCCCTGCCCGTCCGGCAGCACATTGCCGCTCAGTGGATCGGTATACATCGCCTCCAGGGCATCATACGCAATCTGCGCATAATCACCGTCTTCGGTCACGGCATACAGCATCGCCGCCCGCTTGGCCAGAAACCCGCGGGCATAGTTCCGGCCCGGCAAACTCCGGGTCCCCCCGTCAATCACGTCCGCCGCGCTGGCCGCAACCTCGGCTTGCAGCGCCTGCATCATCTCTGCATGACTGCTGCCCGGAACCTGCACCGCCACCTGAATCTCCGTCAGCCGCTCCGGCGAAATCAGCAAATGCGGAAACGTTTGCGCACACAACACGGCAGAACAACACAACGAACACAAAACATAAAATAACTTCATAACACTACACTACACAGCTTGCACAAGTCTGTTTATGTCTGTAATAGACAGATACAGGAAGGATTTAGACATTCCGATCATCGGAAAACACCACCACGTCCTTTCCGATCATCGGAAAACACTGGTGTTTAGTTTCCGATCATCGGAAAATGACCCCCCAAAAATAATTTTACATGAAAAACCGTTTATCGAAGGCACAAGCCGTTTTCATCGGCGTCACTCTGAACGCGAAACTGGGCTTCCACGCGCAAATCGCCAAAGGCATGGCCCGATTCCGGGCCACCCGGCCGCATTGGACCTTCATCGAAACCCATCCCGCGCAGTTGGACCAGGTTTCGTTTCCACTGCAGGGCATGATTGGACACTTCATTGACCCGGTATCGGACCCGGCCGCCTTTGCCCAAAAAAACATCCGCCACACGGTCAGTATCACCAACCACCAGCCCGGCCCCTTTCCCTGGTCGCAGGTCATCAACGATGATTGGGCCATCGGCCGGATGGCCGCCGAGTATTTTCACCGCCGTCGTTTTCTGAACTTTGCGGTCTGGGGACTGGCCCGGCTTCAGTTCTCTGAAGAGCGCATTGCCGGATTTCAGGAGAGCTTGCGCCTGAAGGGAATTGAAGATCTGAAACGATATGACCAAAAAGACCGCCGGCGGGCGGGCACCCTGCGGGAGCATCTGCCTCTGGCGCTTTTCGCGGTGTCGGATCTCACCGCCAAAAGCCTCATGAGCCACCTCCGGCAGGAAGGGTTGCGGATTCCCCATGATGTGGCCCTGCTGGGAGTGGACAACGATCCGCATGTTGAATTGTATACGCCGCTGCCGCTCTCCAGTGTCGAACCCGACGGCGACCGTATTGGATTTGAAGCCTGCGAACTGCTTGAGCGCAAACTGCACACCGGCGACAACCAACCGGAATGCATCCGGATTCCCCCGCTCGGAATCCGGGAACGCTTCTCCACCGCCACCGAGGCGGTGGACGATCCGAACGTCCGCCGGATTCAGGCCTATCTGATGGATCATCTTGCCGATATCCGCGACATGGACCAGGTCGCCCGCGCCCTCCACATGCACCGCCGCAGCCTGGACCGCCGCTTCACCGCCGCCGTCGGCATGACCCCCTCCGACTGGCTGGCCCGACGACGCATCGACCGTGCCGAACAGCTTCTCCAGGAAAGCGATGACACCATCGACCTGATTGCCGACCGCGTCGGCCTCCAAAGCCGCCGGCGCCTGAACATGACCTTTCAAAAATTCGCCCGCCCGCTCCCCTCCCTCCAGCGAAACCCCTGATCACGGTTGACCTCCCGCATATGTCCGCGTAAAGATCTGACATGCATTCACCCTCCATTGCCATTCTCGGCGGCGGCATAACCGGACTGGCCGCCGCCTGGGAACTGAAAAAAGCCCTGCCCGACGCCGCCATCACTCTCTTCGAAGCCTCCGGTCACTTCGGCGGCAAAATCGTCACCCGAACCCTCGAAGGCTGCCGGGTGGAGGGCGGACCGGACTCGCTGCTCACCGAAAAACCCTGGGCCATTGATCTCTGCCGCGAGCTGGGTCTGGAATCCGAACTCCTGCCCTCCAACGATGCCCAGCGCTCCTTTTCGATTCTGCACCGCGGCCGGCTTCATCCCTTTCCCGCCGGCTGCAAACTCTTCATTCCCCAGAAAATTACCCCCATTCTCACCACCTCCCTGCTTTCCCCTGCAGGCAAAGCGCGGATGCTGATGGAACCCTTCATGCATCACAGGATGCCGGAAGGGGACGAAAGCCTCGCCGAGTTTACCCGGCGTCACTTTGGACAGGAAGCCCTCGACCGCCTGGCGGGGCCGCTGCTTGGCGGCATTTACGGCGGCGATCCGGAAGACATGAGCATGGCGGCGACCTTTCCTCGCCTGCGCGAACTGGAACGTAAACACGGCAGCCTCGTCAAAGGCATGGCCGGCATGATGCGTCAGGCCAACGCCAAGGCCCGCCAGGGCAAAGCGCCCGCCCTTTTCACCTCTCTCCGCTCCGGCATGCAGGCCCTGCCCGATGCCCTGACGGATCGGCTGAAACCTCATCTGCGGCCCGATACGCCGGTCACCGAACTCCGCAAAACGGAAACCGGCTGGCTTGTAAACGGCGAAGCCTTTGACCGGGTGATCGCGGCCCTGCCCGCCCGCGCCGCCGCCCGCCTCATACGGGAAGTGGATCCTGAACTGGAAGCCCTGCTCTCCCGACAAAGCACCTCCAGCTCGGCCACCCTGTCGCTGATCTTCCCCAAAGAGCAGGTCAATCCGCTTCCTACCGGATTTGGATTCATGGCCGCCCATCCCCTCACCTCACTGCTGGTGGGCTGCACATGGACCGGCAATAAATTCGAAGGCCGTGACACGCCGGAACATTTCGTCTGCCGCGCGTTTCTGGGCGGTCCGGACGCCAAAGACCTGATCGCCAACGGTGCGGATGAGGACCTGATCGCCGGGGCCCTCACCGCACTGCGGCACGTGTGCCCCTTCATTCCCGAAACCCCGATTGCCCACTGGCTGCAGCGCTGGCCAAACGGAAACCCCGGCTATGCCCTCGGACACCTCGACTGGCTGTCGGACCTGCACAAAAAAGAGGCCGGACATCCCGGCCTCCATTTCATCGGCAGCAGCTACGACGGCATCAGCGTTTCCGACTGTGTCCGCCAAGCCAAAGAGCTGGCGGGAAAACTCAGACCTTCCTGAAAATCAAGGTCGCGTTGGTTCCGCCGAAACCGAAGCTGTTGCTCATCACCGTGGTCAGCCCGGCGTTTTCAACCGCTTTGTTAAACACAATCGGAAGGCCTTCGGCACCCGGGTCCACCGTTTCCACATGCATGGTCGGCGAAATAAAATCGTCTTTCATCATCAGCAGACAGTAAACGGCCTCGTTGGAGCCCGCCGCGCCCAGCGCATGGCCGGTAATTGATTTTGTCGAACTGATCGGAGGAATCTTGTCCGCGAACACCGATTTAATCGCGCCCAGCTCGGCCAAATCGCCCGCCGGAGTGCTGGTACCGTGCGTATTGATGTAATCAACAGGGGTGTCGCATGTAGCCATGGCCATCTTCATGCAGCGAACCGCACCTTCGCCCGAGGGGGCCACCATGTTGTCCGTGCCATCCGACGTGGCGCCATACCCGACCACTTCACCATAAATGGTTGCTCCGCGGGCCTTGGCGTGTTCCAGTTCCTCAAGCACCAGCATGCTCGCGCCGCCGGAAATTACAAAACCGTCCCGGTTGGCATCGTACGGACGCGAGGCCGTGTCCGGACGATCGTTGTACTCACTGCTCAACGCGCCCATGGCATCAAACATGACCGTCGACGCCCAGAAAATCTCCTCCCCGCCGCCGGCAAAGACGATATCCTGCTTGCCGGCCTGAATGAGTTCCATGCCGTTGCCGATGCAGTGAGAACTGGTGGCGCAGGCGGAACTGATACTGTAATTGTGTCCGCGGATTTTAAACGCGGTCGCCAGACAGGCACTGTTCGTACTGGACATGGTGCGGGGCACCATGTACGGCCCCACGCGCTTCGGTCCTTTGGTCTGAGTCAGTTCAACGGTAGCCGCCACGTTCTTCGTGGAGGTGCCCCCGGTTCCGGTGATCAGACCGGTGCGGTCATTGGAGACCAGATCCTCACTCAGGCCCGCATGCTCAATCGCCTCCCGCAGCGCGATGTAGTTGTAGGCCGCGCCTTCCCCCATAAACCGCAACAATTTGCGGTCCACATGGTCCTCAACATTCAAATTGATCGGACCATAGACATGACTGCGAAAGCCTTTGTCACAGTATTCCTGCGAAAATTTCAGGCCGGACTTCCCCGCTTTCAGAGATTCCAAAACCTCTTCTTTATTGTTTCCTATGCTGCTGACAATTCCATAACCGGTGACGACGACTCTACGCATGTTGAGACTCCAACTTTTCTAAGGGTTAGCATGTGCGCGGTCCCCATAACAAGTTTCCCCGGCTCCCGTCCATCAAAAACGCATGTTTTTAGTGTGGACTTGACGGAACCGGTCTGCGGGGGCATATGAAGAAACCGTCCCGCCACCGCCATGCGCGGCCCGGGACCCCGCTCGCTTTTCCAACCCCAACCCCTCTCCTTGAACTTATGGCCAAAATCAATCCCGCTTACCGCCGCCTCACCGCCGGGTACCTCTTTCCCGAAATCGCCCGCCGCACCCGCGAATTCCAGGCCGCGCATCCCGACGCCGCCATCCTCCGCCTCGGCATCGGCGACACCACCGAACCCCTCGTCCCGGAAATCATTTCCAGCCTCCACACCGCCGTCGATCAGCTCGCCACCCGCGAAACCTACTCCGGCTACGGCGATTCCGAAGGGCAGACACCTCTCCGTCAGGCCATTGCCGATCTGTACACCTCCCTCGGTGCCGAGGTGAAGATGGAGGACGTGTTCGTCAGCGACGGCGCCAAATCCGACTCCTCCAATATCCAGTCCATTTTTGCGACCGACAGCCTCGTCGCCGTTCAGGATCCCGCCTATCCCGTATATGTGGACTCCAACGTCATGTCCGGACGCACCGGCACCAAAAACGACCTCGGCCAATACGAAGGCCTCCACTACATGCCCTGCACCGCCGAAAACGGGTTCTTCCCTGAACTGCCCGACCGCAAGGTCGACCTCATCTACCTCTGCAGCCCCAACAATCCCACCGGCGCCGTCGCCACCCGCGACCAGCTCACCGCGTTCGTCGAATACGCCCGCAAGCACAAGGCGGTGATCCTTTTCGACAGCGCCTATGCTGATTTCATCACCGATCCCGGTCTTCCCCGCTCCATCTACGAAATACCCGGTGCCCGCGAATGCGCCATCGAAATCAACAGCTTCTCCAAATCCGCCGGCTTCACCGGGGTCCGCCTCGGCTGGTCCATCGTACCCGCCGAGCTGAGCGCCGAAGACAGCAAGCCCGGCGAACTCCACAAAATGTGGACCCGCCGCCAGAACACCTTCTTCAACGGTGCCTCCAACATCGTCCAGGCCGGCGGCACCGCCGCCCTCTCCCCCGCCGGACGCGAGCAGACCCTTGCCGTCGTCAAATTCTACATGGAAAACGCGGCCATCATCCGCGCCTGCCTCCAAGAACGCGGACTTACCGTCTTCGGCGGCACCAACGCCCCCTACGTCTGGCTCAAAACCCCCGAAGGCATCGACTCCTGGAGCTTCTTCGACAAGCTCCTCAACGAGTGCAATGTTGTCGGCACCCCCGGCGCCGGCTTCGGCCCCAGCGGCGAAGGCTACTTCCGCCTCAGCGCCTTCGGCCGCCGTGAAAACATCCTCGCCGCCACCGAACGCATCCGCACGCAACTGGTGTTGTGATGGGGGCGTGAGGTGGAGGACGCATGGGTTTCCGGAAGGATGTCGTGCTGATAAGTCTTGCACAGACAGCACTTCGTTATATAATTCAAAAATGAATTCTATATACCCCGTCAGCGAGGCGCAGGCCAAACTCTCAAAACTTTGCCGCGAAGGGAACCGGTTCATCATCTCAAACCGGAACCGTCCGGTTATGGTCGCACTGCCCATCGACGAATTTGACGCCCTGATGGAAACGATGGACGTTCTCTCCGATCCCAAAGCCATGCGGGAAATTCAGCGCGCCATCGCCGGAGAAGGCTCCTACAAGCCGCTGGACCTTGACGATGAAGATTTCGGCCTCTGAACAGGTTCAATCCTGGCTCACAGCCCTGCCCCCCCAACGGAAACACAGAGTGCGCCTTGCGCTGAGGGGTCTGGCCAAAGGCCATGGCGATATTCGCCCGCTTTCCGGCAAACTGGAAGGGTACAACCGGCTGCGAATCGGTGGGATGCGCATTCTCTACCGCCAAATCGCCTCCCGGGAGATTTTACTGGAATATGCCAATACCCGCGATGTGGTTTATGAACTCTTTGAAGAGCTTCTCCACGGAAACTGACATTTCCTCATTGCAACCCTGATTGAACACCTATAGAATATACATATGAAACTGAAAGTCGATCCCGACCTCTGCACTGGATGTGAAGACTGCACCCAGGCCTGTCCGTCTCTCTTCAAACTCGGACCCGACTGGATTGCCCGCGTCGTCCACGAGGATGTCCCGCCCGAACTTCAGGAGGAGGCCCGCACCACCCGCGACCTCTGTCAATTTGAAGCCATCTTCATCGAAGAAGAACCCTAAACCGGAGACACCGCCATGATTGCCCTCGAACTGCTCTTATTCTTTCTCGTCATCGGACTCGGCACCGTTGGTTTCCTCCAATGGCACAACAAGCGCAACCACCCAGACCGCGGCCACAAAGGCGACGCCCACAAAACCGCTGAAGAGGAAGAACTCCACCGCAAACTTGCGCAAAAATAATCGCTTCCGATCATCGGAAAACCCGAACTCATTTTTTCCGATGATCGGAAAACCAAACTCATGCTCTTTTCCAACCTGAATACCCCCGCCCGTCATGCGGCTCTGCTCGCCCACCCCGTCTGGACCCGCGCCCTGGAAGGCCTCTCCACTCTCTCGCCGTCCGATCCCGATGCCACCCTGGACTGGATCCCGGACAAACAGATGTTTGTGATGATTCAGGGCTATACCACCGAAACCCGGGATACCTGCCGCTTTGAGGCCCACCGACGCTACATCGATATTCAGCTCATGCTCGATGGCGAGGAAATCATCGAAATCGCTCCGGTCAGCGCGCTGACACCCGACACGCCGTTCGATCCCGACAGGGATCTGGGCTTTTTCAAAACCCCAGAGTCACCCTGCACCCGGCTCGTCCTCCGCCCCGGTGACTTCGCCGTCTTTTTTCCCGATGACGCCCACATGCCCAAGGTCTGCGTCCACGCCCCCGCCCCGCTTCGGAAAGCTGTCGTAAAGATCGACATCTCATTGCTCCGGACTCCGGAAAGCCTCTGAGTGAATAGGCCTTTCTAGGCCTTTACGGAGCGCATCTCACAAAGGGGGGGGCAATTCCCTATCAGGTTCCTTTCTTGAATTCTTCCGCGGAAATCATTACGAGAAAGAGAACTCCCAAGAAAACCATCGGAACTCTTCTCTATGCCCAACTCTCTTTCTGCTTCAAACCTTTGGAAAGCCCTCGGGCCCGGAATCCTGGTTGCCTGCGCCGCCGTCGGCGGGTCGCATCTGGTCTGGTCCACCCGAGCGGGTGCGGAATTCGGCTGGCAGCTGCTCGGACTGGTGCTCCTGGCCAATCTGCTGAAATATCCCTTCTTTCTCTACGGACAGCGCTACACGGCGGTCACCGGGGAAAGTCTGCTGGCCGGGTATCGGCGCAAGGGCATGGTGTATGTCTGGATTTTTCTGGCGATCAATCTTCTCACCGGCACCATCAATATCGCCGGCGTCGGCATGCTCAGCGGCGCCCTGCTGGCGGGCTATGGCATCACTGCGGTTTCGGTGCAGGCCCTCAGCATCCTGCTGATTGCAATTTGCGCGGGGCTTCTGTTCCTCGGCCATTACAAACTGCTCGACGGCCTTGCCAAAGTGATCATCTCCTTTCTGGCGGTCGGCACCCTGGCGGCCGTGCTGCTGGCCATTCCCAACCGTCCGGAGATCGCGGCCGACTTCACCGCACCCAGCCCCTACACCTGGACCTCCTTCGCATTTCTCGTCACCCTGCTGGGTTGGATGCCCGCGCCGATTGACCTCTCGGCCTGGTCCTCCCTGTGGATGTTCAGCCGGGAAAAACAGACCGGCCACTTCGCCACCGTCAAAGAAACCAGCATCGATTTCTACATAGGCTACGGGGCCGCCACCGTGCTGGCCGTCCTGTTCGTGGCGCTGGGTGCTCTGGTCATGCACGGCACCGGCGAAGGCTTTTCCGAAAGCGGCATCGGCTTTTCTCAGCAATTGGTGAGCCTCTACACCGCCACCATCGGCCCCTGGTCGCAATGGCTGATTCTCACCGCCGCCTTTGTCACCATGTTCAGCACCACCCTGACCTGTCTGGACGGATACCCCCGCTCGCTGGCCGCCTGCTGCACACTCCTGAAGGATCTCCCCGCAAAACGCTTTTCCCAAATTCAGAACCTGTGGATTCTGCTCTCCACCCTGCTGGCGGCGGCGGTCATTCATTTTTATGTGCGAAATCTGCTGCAACTGCTCAGCTTTGCCGCCGTAGTCTCCTTCCTGACTTCCCCCATTCTCGCCTGGATCAACTACAAGGTGATGACCGGACCGAACGTCCCCGAATCCGAACGCCCCGGCCCGGTGCTCAAAACCCTCAGCGCCCTGGGCATGGCCTTCTTTGTCCTCATGACCCTTGGATACGCCTATGTGACCTTTTTCCGCTGAGCCGCTCAGGGAAAAAACCGCTCCAGCATGGCCCGAACCGGTGCCATCCCTCCCTCGTCGGCAACAAGCCGTTCCCGCACCTCCGCCAAATCCGCAAGCATTTCGCGGCGCGCCGGCGTGTCCTCCAGCAAAGGCCCCACCCCGTCCGCCAACGCCTCCGGCGTGGCCGCGTGCTGGATGTACTCCGGACAAATCTCCCGCTCCGCAATCAGATTCACCATCCCGATGTATTTGACCTTCACCAGCCGCTTGCCGATCGCATAGGTCATTGCCGAGGTTTTGTACACCACCAGCATCGGGGTCCCAAGCAGCGCCGTTTCCAGCGTGGCCGTGCCGGAAGTGACCAGCGCCGCGTCCGCGCCTTTGACCAGGGCCCGGGTTTTGCCGACCACCAGCTCCACCGCCTCAGCCCCCGCCATTCCCCCCAGCATGTCCCGCATCTGCTCCGCCAGCGCTTCCGTGGCCGCCGCCACCCGGATCTGCAAATCCGGCCGTTCTTTCTTCAGCCGCAGCGCCGCCGCCGCCATCGGCGGAAACAGCCGCTGAATCTCCTGAATCCGGCTGCCGGGCAGCAACGCCAGTTTTGGCCCCTCCCCCCAGTCCGGATCCGCCACCACCGCCACCGTCTCCTCCACCATCGGATGCCCGAAATATCCCGCATCCAGTCCCGTGCCCTCAAACAGCGGCGGTTCAAACGGGAAAATACAAATCAACTGATCCAGCACCTTCGCCATTTTGGGAATGCGCGACTGCTTCCAGGCCCAGACCTGCGGACAGATGTACTGCACCGTCGGTATCCCCAAATCCCGCACCGCTTTGGCAAAGCGCAAATTGAAACCCGGATAATCGATCAGCAAAATAAGATCCGGCGGCTCCCGGTGCACCCGGGCCTCCAGCGCGTCAAAAATTCTCCGGAAATAGCCGTAGTGCTTCAGCACCTCCACCAGCCCCATTACCGACAGATCGCGGGTGTGCTCGATCACCTCCATGCCCTCCGCCGCCAGGGCATCCCCGCCAAAGCCCCAGGCCTTCACCGAAGGCACCCGCGTTTTCAGACTCCGCAGCAGCCGGGCCGCATGCAGATCGCCCGACATCTCTCCCGCCAGAATCAACACCGTCAAGGTCTCAGACATCTTCCGTCCGTCCTTTCTCCGACACCACCGCCACCGCGATGCCCAGCCGGTCCGCCCCCGAGACAAAGCGTTCCCGTTCCAGCACCACCGCATGACCCGCCTCCAGTGCCAGACACGAACACCCCGCCTTTTGCAGGCTCTGCAGCGTCCGCATACCCACCACCGGAATATCAAAGCGCATGTCATGCGCCGGCTGGGCCACTTTCACCACCACCCCGCCTTTGCCGCCCACCTTTCCAGCCCGGCGGATCATCTGATCCGTCCCCTCAAAGCCCTCCACCGCAATCACCGTGCCTCGCTTAATCACCACCGCCTGACCCGCCTTGTACGCCGCCGACACTTTCGCCAGTTCAAACCCCTGCCGGATATCCGCCCATTCCTCCGGTGAGGGTTCCCGAGCGGTCAGCACACCTTCTTTGGGCATACGCGACTCCATAAAACGCCCGGCGTGGGACAAGGTCACCCCAAGCGTGGCCAGCTCCTCCCCCACCGCCCCGAAAATCGTATCCGCATTGCGGCGGGGCAGCGAAGCCAGCAAGGCCCGCATCGGCGCATCCAGACGGGTCATGAACAAATTCGACGGCTTGATCTGACCCGCCATCACGGCCTCCTCCACCTCCAAATCCTTCACCGCCTCCAGCAGCGAGCGCAAATGCCCCACATACACCCAGCGGAGTTCATCCACAACTTTCGCCAATTCCCGCCGGGTTTCCCCCCGGAAACCCACCGCCACCACACGCTCCCCCCTCGCCGCGCGGGCGCTTTCCGCCAGCTCAACCGGATACACCCCCCGTCCCGCCAAAATGCAAATCGATTTCATAAACAACCCCATGCCAGAGCCACCCAAAAAAACAAGCCCGCTTCCGCACCGCACGTTGACTGACGGGCTTACTCCTTTCAAGATCCATAATTTATTCAAAATGAAATTGCCAAATTACATTTATGGCGATTGAAAAGAGGAGACGTTCTCACTCCATGCATGTGGCTCCCCGAATATGAAAACACCGAATCGTTTTACCTTCCTTTTTTGTCTGCACCTCATCAGCAAAAGAATTCTTTATGTAAACCGAAACCGCTTTTCTGCAGGATGCATCCTGCTTTGCGTGCTTTCAGGTCTGCATATCCCTGCGGCGGACACCCCGCTCAGACTGGGCCTTTTGCCGGTGACATCCGATGTTCAGGCGGGCTGGGAGCTGGCGAACGTCGAACTGCTGACCCGTCCGGATTTGGAAGGGGTCGAGCGGGAACGGCTGACCTCGGTGATGAACGAACTCCGGCTTCAGGCTGCCGGAATGACCCCGGAAGACACTTTTTTGCTGGGACGGCAGGTCCGGGCTGACGGTCTGTTGCGCTTCCAGCGGGTCAGTGAAAAAGGCAAACCGGTTTGGGTGCTGTCCCTGAGCGCGGTGACGCCGGGGGCAATTCTGGCCATGGAGAGACTGGAGCGTCTGCCGCCGGATCCGGCCATTCTGGCGGATTTCGTGGTATCATTTACCGAAAGGCACCTTGCCAAGCTTCGGATTCCCGCCGACGAGTTGCAGGCGGTGACCCTGCTGCCGGCGCGGCTGGACCGGCTGCAGATGGATACGCTCGATCTGGAGGCGAGGATGAGCCGTCATTTTGCGCACCGCCTTTCGCAATAGCCCCGGATCGCCCTGCTGGACAGGGAGGACCTCGGAGATTTTCTCTTTGATCAATTTTTCACCCGGGACGCGGACGGCTCCTTCTGGTCCAGTGCGGCGGTACTGAGTTTCCGGGTGGCCCCGGCTGAAGGCAATGCGGATCTGTTTCAGTTCACAGCTGAGATCGCCCGGCCCGGGCAGGGTGTACAGCGGGTGGAGGGAAGCTCCGGGCCGCTTTCCGAATGGGAAACCCATCTGGATGCTCTGGCCCGTCAGGTCCTTACCAAGCTGAACGCTGAAGCGGAGCCCGGTGAGGATCCGCATTTGCAGGAGGAGGCGGCACGGCTGGCGGAACTGGCCATGCGGTTTTACGCCTTCGATCCGGACCGGGCCCTGCGCTTTGCCGATACCGCATGGATGATGGGAAACCGGGGACGGGATGTGATGATCATCCGCACCCAAACCCGTCTGCAGGACTTATTTCTCTCACCCCGCGAACCCAAACGTCATCAACTGACTGGCGTGCCACCAACCCTGATGCGGGAGAGCTTTTTTCCCGGGATCGAGCAAAAATACGGGAAGCCGCCTCCGGTCGCCCTGTTGGCAGGCATGCTCGGTGAGGTCACCGCCATGCAGCAGGATATTCTGCGCGGAGTTGATCAGTGGTCCGCCGAGCCCCGCGGCTGGATTGCGCTCAAAACCGCGATGCTTCATG
Organism: PVC group bacterium; assembly: GCA_003565035.1. GTDB lineage: Bacteria > Verrucomicrobiota > Kiritimatiellia > SS1-B-03-39 > UBA6053 > PXAS01. The sequence continues at coordinate 20,167 of PXDP01000131.1, forward strand.
CGGTGACGATCCAGTGGGAGGCCTCTCAGCATCCGCAGTGGGAAAGCCTCCTGCCCTCAGCACGCCGCAATGCGGAGATGCTCCGGCGGGGTATCGTCTGGCTGAAAGAGAACAACCAGTACCGGAACTTGTTTCTGGTGGAGGGCATTGCCCACAATATTGATCTGATCTGGGAAGAGCCTGACAGCTATTACGCCGTCATTCTTGAAGGCCTCCAGTCGGAAAAATTTCACGCCAACCAGGTTGCCCGGCTGCGGGCACTGAGTCCGGGGGCCAGGAGCCGCCTTTCCGGTCAGCCCGAAGCAGAGTGGGAAGCGGCCAGAAAAGAGGCCCTGGACATCCTGGCGGCCCGCGAGGACTTCGTCTCCCGAATGTTGATGGCCCACATGCAGGCGGCCGGGGAGGATCCGCTGTTTGCGGACCTGGCTCCGGAAGCCTTTGAACGCCAGCTGGGGCTGCTCGCCGGCGAAGCGCTCCTCCACAGGGATTCCGAAAGCGGACACCAGGCCCTGTCGCAGATTCTTTTGCTTGCGGACCGGCTGAATGAAACCCGTCCGGGCATCCGGGGCCGGATTGCCGCAGGCGGATTTGATCTGGTGCTGGAGGAACTCAGCCGAATTCTGCCTCCTGAGACCGCACCCTCCCGGCGGGACCGCGAACATCAACGGGTGGCCAGTGCCCTGTCAAATGCCTACTGGCATTTTCAGGAGGAACTGTTTCTGACGATGCCGGAGGAGCGACGCCTGAACATTCTCAGGGGCATGGGTTCCTCCCGAGTGGATGAGGTGAACTCCCTGCTCTATCCCATGGTGCAGAACGCCCGGGAATGGCTGGAGATTTCCGGCCACCCCCTGCCGCCGCGCCATCCGGCTCCGGCAGAAATCCGCCTGCTGACCCCGGTGGAATCCCAAACAGTATCAAGCCGCTTCGTTCCGCCGCCGGGACATTCCGTGGATTTCAGCGGCGACGGTGTCCGCCGGGGCGTGGTAATGAAAGGAAACGGCCTGCACTGGGCCTGGGATCTCCGGGCCCTGCGGCTGTACGGAGTGGACCCTGAAGGCGAACTTCCGACCGTCACCGTGGATCTGCCCGCTCCGCAGACGCCTGGGGATGCTCTGTACCGGCACTGCCTTTATCCCGTCCGCGTGGAAGGCGACTGGGCTCTGTTCCATGCACAGATTCCCTTTCCCGGCCGGGGCCGCTTCTATGCGCTCCGTATTTCCGACGGAACAGGCTACGAACATTTTATCGACACCGGGGAGCCTCGCAAATTTGATCCGCTGCTCCTCGGATATACCGCCCTGCCCTTTGGCGGGCATATCCGCGGCGATCACTACATCTACAGCCCGGTCACCACAGCGGGAACCGGACCCGCCACCTCAAAACCCAGCGACCGGATCTACCGCCTCAATTTAATTACCGGCGAACGCCACCTGCTCAGTGCCAAAGATGAAAAAGGTCCCCTGCCCGGCTCTGAAAATCCGCCGGGCACCACGGGACATCTGGTGCCCTGGGGGCCGGAGGATTCAGCGATCATCCGCTTTCAGCATAACCGGAGACGCAAAACGCTGAGTCTGCAGGTGGATCTCTATCGGGCCGCCGAAGGAGTCTGGGAACGGGAGGTCATCGATATGAATGAACTCGCAGACGCATACGCGGATGGCTCCATTCTCAATGTCGCACTGAGCGAAGTGGATCCCCGTTTTGTGCTTCTCTGCGGCAGCACGGTGCTGGATCTCAATGAAGGCGGGATCGCGGATCCCTACCTCGCGCGGGCAGACCGGGTGCATATGGACCCGGACACGCTGGAAGCCTATGTCACCCGGGAGGAGGAGACGGGAACGGTCCGTTACGTATTTGAAAACCCGCCTTGGGATCAGAATGCGCGGGCCCTCTTTTTAGGGGACAGACTTTTAATTCAGGGGACGGAAGCAGTTCAAACCTTTCATCTAAACCCCACCGCCGTCCCCGGGGACGAAACGCCGGCCGGATTACGGGTCAGGGCCATGGCGGGCGATGCTGAAGCGGCATATCGTCTGACCGTTGAAGCCCTCGACATCGACGAGATCCCCCGAGCCTTTTTCTGGTGCCGCCGGGCGGCGCGGGCCGGATATCCCGGGGCCGATTCATTGATGGCCCTCTTTTTTCTCAGTGGCCGCCTGCCCCACACGCAACAGCGCATCCATGGCGAATTGTCCCCTCCCTGGATCAAACGGGCACTCGATCAGAACGATCCCTGGGGCTGGTATGCCCTCCACGCGCTGCGGACAGGTCCGCCCCAGGCCCCGCCACATCCTCCCTGGGATGCCGGACCGGAAGGGGTTATGTTCGCGGCGGCAAAAGGCGGGGTAGTTCCTGCGCTTCATTACGTGGCCGTCAATTCGGTCCGCAACCAACCCGGCCGGGCCCTCGCGGCCATGCGGGCGGTGGACGCCCTCGAGGCAGAACGGACCGCCCGTGGCGAACCGCCCCCTCCGCATATCCGACTCCTGGAGGAAAGCACCTTTCAGCGCCGCTTTCCTGTCCGGCCTTTCGGTCAGTTTGCTTCTGCAGAAGCGCTGATGAACCGGATGCCCCCCGATAAACAGCGCGAAGCCGCCCGGCTGGCCGACAAGGAAACCTTCCCCACCTCTCTTCCATTCCATGGAGACACATCCGAA
>PXDP01000474.1 GCA_003565035.1 PVC group bacterium
GATAATCACCATCGCGATCTTGAAGAAAATATAACCACAAGATGTGGGGACCACTTGAGTCAATCAGCCAGGCAGGAAATGTTTTTAACCACCCGCTTCGCTGGAGAGCACGGAGGAGTCACGGAGGCTTTGGGTACGGGAGGGAATGCCGCGAGCCCCTTAATTCACCCCGGGATGCGGCATCTCTCTCCGGCGACCTGTTTCAGATCCACCGGATCCTGAAAGTATTTTTTTTAACAGGTATTTTAAAGACCGGATGATTTTCCGATGGTCGGAAAACCGACCGGATGATTTTCCGATGGTCGGAAAACTGAAAATTTCGAGTGAAGTCTTAAGGGAGGATTTCCCGGATTTGCATCTTCCCGTTTTCGGTAAACTCGAATTTGTACACCATGGGATCCATGCCGAGGCTGGGTGGAAATATGAGGCGGTATGACACTTCAAGTTGTACAAAGAAAGGCCGATTGCGATTCAGCGGCCTGGGCGGAGTTTCGGGATCTTCGGGAAATAACTGCCGTGCAGGCGCTTCAAGCGGTCCTCCGTATACAAGTTTCTTTTTGCGGGTGTTGTGATTCAGCCGGGCGGACCAGCGGGGGGATTCGTCTTCAGGCTGCCAGATATCGATTTGATAAAACCCTGTAACATTGCGGGAACCGACGATTTGAAACGAAAGCGAATCATTTTCGCCGGGTTCAACATTGATGTTCACTCTTGGAAATGGGAAAATCAGAGGGCGTATAAACCAGGAGTCGATTGGTTTGTCATTTCTCTCCTCGTCGGTGTCTTTTTCCCATTCAAATGGAAAAGTGGTCTGGTCTGAAATTTTCCGGTGGGAAATCTTGTCCAAGACCAGAATAATTTCACCCTCTTCCGTCCTGCTGATATTGACGGGGAAGGAAAATTCTTCATCTGTGAGTTGTATGGCCGGTTGGCCCAGAGCTTTTCCACTGTGCACCTTCAACTCAAGCGTGGTTTCTGAGAGATGCCAGTCTCCTTTGAACATAAACGGAACCAGTCCTGTTCCTTCGGAAAATTGAAAGTTGCCGGACTCATCCAATTCCAATTCATTCTTTTGACTGCGCCATGTCCCTTTCAGATCTCCAGGGCTGATGTTGTCGGCAAACACCGATCCTGACGTGTAGAGAATCAAGATCAGCAAGAAGAGGCGGATTGCCCCAGGCTGGATTGTGGGTTTGGAGGGCATGTTTTCCGTATTTTATGGATATAGTTGCCAGCGGATGCGGGTGCGGAGGCCTTCGTTTTCGAGCTGCATGGAGAGGTCGAGGTGATGCAGCGGGGGGAGAAGACCGGGGATGTCGGCATCTCCGAGGGGCGGTTGGCGGCCTTCGTAAATATGGCCGAAGGTGCTGCTGAGGGGTTCGCCGGGCGTCCATACAAATTCGCCGGGGGAGGGATGAACGGGGGTGAAGCCGAAGAGGCTTCGGGCACTTGACAGGGCATGTTCAAGGGTGGGGCTGCCGGCCTGGTGAAAAAGACTCAGGGTGCCGAGGGCTTTGTGGGTCTGCTGACGGGCTCGGTCAAGCGCGGCGGTGGCGAATCCGGGTCCGGTGGCCTGAATGGCGTGGGGCTGCAAACGGACGGCGGCATCTCGGAGTCCGTCGGTCTGCTGTCCGGTGACGGCGGGGGCGTAGGTGAGGGGCAGGTTGCTGAGCACGAGATACCGGTCCTGAACTTCGAGACTGAAGCTCAGGTGCAGGACGCCGCCGAGTTGAATCCGGAGCAGCCAGCGGTCCTGTCCGGTGATTTGGTTGAGGTCGATTGTGAACCCCAGAAAGTTCCGCTGGTCAGCGAGTTGTCCGGTTGGCGTGGCGCGGAGTGCTTCAAGCATGCGGTCGGGGTCGGTCAGATCGACGGCGAGGACTACCGGCCGGGTGAACAGGGAAACGGCCATGGGCAGCCACACCATTTCGTTGTTGCGGACGCCGTTGCGGGCGGAAAAGATGTCGAGCAGATCGCCGCTGCCGAAGGTGAGGACGGCATCGCTGTCGGCCAGGCCCATGTGCAGCCCGGGGCCAATATATTCCCAGATGGGCAGATCAATGCCGATGGCATTTTCAAAGCCGTCGGCCAGGCCCTCGATGATGTCCAGCCACTGAGGTTCGGACAGGTTCAGGGAAATCATGGCGATGGGCGGGGGATCGAGCACGGGCCGGCGGAGTAGGGGCCGGTCGGGGGAGGGGTCAAACCAGCCGCGGACGGTATCGTAGATGGAGGAATTGATAAGGGGAAGAATGAAAACCGTGGTTTGCATTTCTTCTTCGGACAGTTTTTCGATGTGAATGGAAATGGGATCAAAGAACTGTTGCCAGAAACTTTCGTATTGATTCCGGTAGGTGTCGTAGGCTTTTTGTTCGGACGGGGTGACGTGGGTGGGAACGTTTTCGAGCAGTGTGGCCATGCGGGCGGCGCTTCCCCAGACGGGGTCGGTTAGACGGTCATACACCCAGGTGAGGGTGTCAGAATTTAAGTGATTTAGCTTTGGCGCATACCCGGTCTCGATGAGGGTTTCGATGTCGGGGGCCGTTTGGCGCTGATCGAGCTGATAGAGAAGGCGGCCGGCGGCGAGGCGTTCGAGTTCGGCCCGGGCGTGGAGGCGGCGGTATTGTCCGATTTTCACTTCAGGTCCGGTGAGTCGGCGGATGAAGCTGTCGCTGAAGTAAATGTAGGCCAGGGTTTTATCAGTGGGCGGGGATTGCGTGAGCATGTAGCGGAACTCGGCCGAGGTCCCGAGGCTGTTTTCACCCCCGGCGAGGACGAGTTCTTTCACCTGTTGCAGTTCGGTGGCGGAACTGCTGAGGACGAGCAGATCTTCGTGCTGCCAGCGGTGGACCTCCGGGGCATTCGGGTCGCGATCCAGAAGCGAGAAGTACAAGTCAATGGTCAGTGGATTCCGCACCCGCGAGATGCTGGTGATGTCGGTGCCTTCGCGCAGGAAGAGGTCGGGGAGGATGAGGGCGGTTTCGGAAAGGATGTCCTGTTTCAGGGTTTCACGCAGGATCGTGCGGTTGAGATCGAGGCGCAGGAGATGAGTGTCGAGCACATCGTGATCGAGGATTTCGGGACCGCCGGTGCTGAGGATTCGCCCCAGAATCCCGTCGGTGCCTTCCAGCAGGTCGGCCAACTGTAGGGGTTGAGGAAACCACACAAAAAAGCGGTCTTCGGGGCAGAATGCGGCCAGGTCCACGGTGGGGGCTTGGGTGTCACCGAGCAGTTCGGCGTAGTTGTGGGAGCGGACGGTGACGCCGCGGACATCTTCGAGGGGGATGGTGGCTTCTTCATCAGCACCGGAGCGGGCGGATTCGAGGTTTTGGAGCTGGAGGGTTTCGCGGATGGCGGTATCGCCTCCGAAGACATTCATGATGGAGGCGGTACGGCCGGTATTCCGGCCGGGCCCGCGGGGGAGATCTATCTCAATGCCGTAGAGGTCAGGCGCGCGTTCGGCCCACATGCGGGCGATGCGGTTGTCCCAGTCCAGCCAGGCATAAGTGCGCTCCTCCGCCCACAGGTCAAAATTTTCGCGGGAGTCGGTGGGGCCGCGGACGGGGAGGACGATTTCGCGTTCGGCTTTGGGATGATCGTTGGTGAGGGTCAGGGTGAGTTCGGGGATCTCCGGATCAAACACGCGGGCGAAGAGGGTGTAGGTAAGCGATTCGGCGGTCAGGGCCGGAAGCGGCGAGGGCGTGATCTCCCAATCGTGTTTCTGCAGGAGGGCGGGGTCGATGTCCTGGCGCTCCACCTGCCAGTGGTTGTTGCGGACCCAGTGTTTGCCGTCATTTCGGAGGGGTTTCAGTTCCACCAGGAGGGGCTGGGCCTCCTCCCGGTTTTCAATGCGGAGCGGGACGCCGGGAACGAGGGCAAGAGTTCCGGTGGCAAAGGCTTCGTGCAGTTCGGGGTGGTCGGAGAGGTCCAGGTCGGTCCAGTTTGCGGGTGTGCGGTTTTCCGGGAGGTCGAGGCGGTGGGTGAGGATGGATCCGGCGCGGGAGAGAAGGCGGCGGCGTTCCTGCTCCGCGCGGCGTTCGCGCAGGGCATGGGTGCGCTGACCCCGCTGCAGGTCGTAAATTTCTTCAGGCTCCAGCAGGAATGCGAATCCGAGGTGTTCGCGGGGATGGTGTTTCGGATGGAGGTACCAGAATCCCTCGGCGGGGAGATCGATTTCCGTACTCAGGACGCTGAGGCCGGTGGCGGGGTCGGTATACACGTCCGCCGCGCGGGCGGCGGTCAGGACAGTCAGGCTGATGAGAGCAAACAGAATACGCATGGGATACCTTCAGGTTTTAATGACAACTTAATTGTCATTATTACCACGAGGTCGTTCCGCGATGCAAGGGAAAATTGAGGAAAATTTTCAGGGGTGCATTTCCGAACAAAAGGATCTCACTCTCCGGGTTTGACCTGGGGGATGGATTTGATAGGGTGAGAGAATGTTTACGAAATTATATTTAGGCTCTGTTTTGTTGGAACCCAAGCGCTGGAGCAAGGAACGGCACCCCTCTATTGACCTGCGCGAATGGACTCCCCGTATGCTTGCGGCGGGATTTGACGGCTGGGACATGTGGGAATTCCATGATCAGACTCCGCCTTTGGGGGAGGTACGCGTCTACAACAGCTACCTGCTGCCCGAGGAGGCTTCGCCGGAGGCTATCACGGATCTGGCGGAGCGTGTGAAGCGGTCAAAGGCGACGATGTTGAAATTCAATGTGGGCAAAGCCCCGGAGGCTCCGTCCCGGGCCGTCCCGGTGATGATGGATCTTGCGGAGCGGTGTCCCGGAGTGGATTTGTTGTGCGAATGTCATCCCGGCACCGCTTTGGAAGATCCGGAGGTGGCGATTCCCTGGGTGGACGTGCTTCCTGAACGTTTCGGCGTGATCCTGCATCCGCTTGGGGAAGAAAACACTATCCTTCATCGTTATTTGGAGGCGATTCCTGAGCGGGTTCGCCTGATGCACCTGCAACTGAAGAATTTGGAGACGGGGAAACGCGCATTACTGGAGGAACGTCCCGATGTGGTACGCGCCCGGTTGGAGGAGCTGTTTGAGCTGGGATTTGACGGCCCCGCCACCCTCGAATTCACCCGCGGCGTCGGCGGCGGCCCCGAGGATGTGCCTGAAAAACTTTTTGAGAACGCACAGAAGGATTTGGCGTTTCTTCAGATTCGGTAACATCATGATTAACGCCACACGGTTTAACGGAAAACGCGCCGCGCTTAGTTTGACCTATGATGACGGCATGGACTGTCATCTTGATCTCGTGGGCCCGTCGTTGGAGGATCATGGCTTCCGGGGAACCTTTTATACGCCGGTCAACGCAACGCTGATGGGGCGCATGGACGAGTGGGCGGCGCTGTCTCAACGCGGTCACGAGTTGGGAAACCACACCCTCTTTCATCCCTGCCGCTCCTATGGAGGTTCCACCTGGATACAGCCCTGGCGGGATTTGAAGCTTTACGATCTGGCCAGGTGGGAGGCGGAGGTGGATCTCGCGAACCTGATCCTCAACCCGCTGCTCGAACACTGCGCCGACCTGGGTTCGGACCTGTGGGTCGCCCCGGTACGCGATGTGATCGGCTCGCTCTAACGGAGCACCGGCGCCCCCGCCGCCGGAACAAACGCGGGGGCGCACCCACAGATGGTTCCAGACCTCAGTTTGAAGGGTCAGTGTGTCGAAACAGACCGCAGATTCAAATGCGTATTCGTATTGTGAGGAAGAGCCAACCGGTCTGTCGTTTAGAGGAATGCACGTTCATATCCACGTCACCGCCCCGCTTGTCCTGCCCTATATACATAAATCCTACTGGGCAATAGGTTGCTTTCCTTTGCGTCATC
>PXDP01000459.1 GCA_003565035.1 PVC group bacterium
AAAAAAAGCCCCTCCGAAGAGGGGCTTGAAGATGGTGGCGGTGGAGGGACTTGAACCCCCGACACGAGGATTATGATTCCTCTGCTCTGCCAGCTGAGCTACACCGCCGAAACGTTGGGTGGCTTCTAAAGATCACCTGTGGAATTGTCAAGGCTTCTGGATTATTTTTGTGCGGCGAATGCGGCGGCGTTCGCGCGGATGGTTTTGATCATGCTGTTGAGACCGTTTGTCCGGTTCATGCTGAGATGGGAAAGCAGACCGACATCCTCGAGAAAGGTGAGATCCGTCTTTAAAACGTCTTCCGGTGGCTGGCCCTGATAAATCCGCAGCAGGATTGCGATCAGCCCCTGTACAATCAGCGCATCGCTTTCGGCCTGCAGCGCCAGGGTCCCCTCCCCCGTCAGATCAGCGTGAAGCCAGACTTGTGACTGGCAGCCTTTGACTTTGTGGGCCTCATCTTTGTAGCCGGGATCCATTTTGGGCAGCTCACGGCCCAGCTCGATGATATGGGCGTATTTTTCCTGCCAGTCTTCAAAGAAGGCAAATTCGTCGCGGATTTCGTTTTGTCGGTCGGTAATCGATGGCATAGGGTCTTTATAAAGACAGGCGGGCGGATGTCAAACAACCCGACGCGCATTTCACGGGGGATTTCAGTCTTCGAGCTTTTTGAGGGTGTGGTACACGCCGCTCATGTCTTCGGCGGCATCCCAAACCGACTTTAGCACATACAGAGGCGCATCCAGACGCGCGGCCAGGGCAATGCAGTCGCTGGGGCGGGCATCAATCTGCACAACTTCTTTGCCCAGTTCGTTTTCCTGCAGCAAATGAAGCTTGGCGAAAAAGGTTTCATTATCAAAGGCGGTAATCACACCGGCGGTCATATGAATTCCCAGCCCCTGAAAGACCGAGACCATCAGATCATGGGTCAGGGGACGTTCCGGCTCTTCGCCCTCCATGGCCATAACAATCGAGGACGCGATGGCGGTGTCGATGAAGATGGTGATCATCTTCTCGCCATGAGACAGAAAAATCCCCGCACCCGCAGGTGTGGGGACAATTCCTTTAATCTCAATTGGCAGCGTGTCGCTCATGAAACCGCCGGGGGCGGAGTGACGATGCCTTCGTCTTCCGGCGGCTTATCCGCGGCATTGGTGCGGTCCCATTCCCGGATGCCGTCTTTGATTTTCTGGAATTTGTTGCTCACTTTGTTGAGGCGGCCGTCCCAGGTTTCATCGATGGGCTGATCTTTCACACAGACGTGGAATTTGGTCATGATCATGATGAGAAACAAGGGATGCAGAATAGCCGCTTTGACGTTGAACGCGAAGAGCGCGGCAATGAAAAAGGCCCAGAGCGTGGCGTTGCTGCCGGGCATAAAGTAGGCAATCCCAATGGCAGGCAGGAACATGATAATAAACGACACGGCGGTCAGCACTTTCTCCAGCAGAACGATCCCAATGGAGGTTTTAAGAATTTCTTTGGAGTTCTGCGCGTAGTAGACCAGTCCGTCTTTACCGGAGCGCCAGGGATTGTCGTCTCCGCGGGCCAGATTGTAGGAGAAAATGGTCTCATCGATAAACGTCGTCATTGCATGGAGAACCATACCCACCACTTTGGTGACGTTTTTAAGACCCGGAACCGGCAGCAGACCTCCGATAAAGTCCAGCGTCCGGTTGAAGGCGCGGACCACGCCGGTGATCAGCATGTCCAAGGCAAAGAGAACATTGACCTGCTTAAAGCGCTTGACCACGATATTTTTTCCATACCGGAACATGTTTTCGCCGCCATTGCCGATTTCATTTTTGGTGATCAGTTCGGTGAGCACGGCGATATGACCGCATTTCAGCAGATAAAGAAAATAGCGGACAATGGTGTACCAGACATATCCGTAAATTCCGAATCCGCCGATAAACCAGGCTCCGCCAATGATTTCGTGGACACGGGCGGTCAGGAAGGCACTGATCCCGACGGTACTGCCGATCCAGATAATAGTGGCAAGGCTGATGCCGACCAGGATTCCCAGCCGCACCATGGCGTAGGGTAGCGTCCGCATCAGCAGTTGGAACGATTGGCCCACGCCGGCTTTTTCAATGGCGAGGGGGTAGGAATGCCGAACGGACTCCTCCGGGTGACTGTAGGTTGTTTCTGTGTTTGTCATGATGTTTGGTCTTTTGGTTGTTGCAATGTCAACGGATGACATTTCGTTTATACAAAAACCCTGTAAAGGGATCAATAACACATTCAATGCAATTTCAGTGCGTCAGTTTTGACTCGAATCCACCCTGAAATTGGGTATGGATGTTTCCATGAGTCAATCCATCGGCAGTACATCCACTCTCGGCATTCTCGGCGCGGGCCAGCTTGGCAAAATGCTGGCCCAGGCCGCCTCCCCCTGGGATTTGCGATTGAACATGCTCGATCCCTCCCCGCAGGCCCCGGCAGCGCACCTTTGCGAATCCTTTGTGGTCGGCGATTTCAGAGACGAGCAGACGGTTCTGGCCTTTGGAAAATCCTGTGATGTGCTGACCCTTGAAATCGAACAGGTTCATGCCGGGGCGCTGGCCCGGCTGGAAGCAGACGGCAAACAGGTTTATCCGCAGCCCTCCGTGCTGAAGATCATTCAGGACAAAGGTCTGCAGAAGCAATTTTTTATTGAGCACTCGCTGCCCACCAGTCCGTTCAGGCTGTATAATGGACCTGAGGACATCCCCCGGGACAGGCCTCTGCCCTGTGTGCAGAAAACACGCACCGAGGGCTATGACGGGCGGGGCGTGAAAATTCTCCGCACCCCGGAGGATTTCAACGCCCTGCTGCCCGGGGCCTGTCTGATTGAGGATGCGGTGGACATCGCTGTGGAAATTGCCGTCATTGCCGCCCGCTCGCCTTCCGGCGAAATCAAGACCTACGACCCGGTGGAAATGAGTTTTCATCCGGAAGCCAATCTGGTGGAATTTCTCGCGGCCCCGGCCCGGATTTCACCCGAACAGGCGGCGGAAGCCCGCGCCCTGGCCGAAGCCACCATCGAAGCCTTCGGCCTGGTCGGCCTGCTGGCGGTGGAAATGTTTCTGGACACCCGCGGCACCCTGCTGATCAATGAGGTGGCTCCCCGCCCCCATAACAGCGGGCACCACACGATTGAGGCCTGCATCACCTCGCAGTATCAGCAGCATCTGCGGGCCATTCTGGATCTTCCGCTGGGGGACACCCGGCTGCGCTCGCCGGCGGTGATGCTCAATGTGCTCGGAGAGGAGGGCTTTTCCGGGCCGGTGGTCTATTCGGGGGTTGAACATGTGCTGGCTGCGCCCTCCGCCTATCTCCATCTCTACGGAAAAACCGAAACCCGTCCTTTCCGCAAAATGGGCCATCTCACGGTGCTGGGGGAAACCCTGGAAGATGCCATCCGCAAGGCCCGCGAACTCCAACCTCTCCTGAAAGTCCACGCATGAATAACTCCGCCCCGCTTGTTGGTATTGTGATGGGATCCGATTCGGATCTCAAGGTTATGGGTCAGGCCGCCGAGGTGCTGGAGGAACTGGGCGTGCCCTGTGAGGTCTCCATCGTTTCCGCGCACCGCACGCCCCGGCGGCTCTACGAATACGCCGAGACCGCAGTGGACCGGGGGCTGAAGGTGATAATTGCCGGAGCCGGCGGCGCCGCGCATCTGCCGGGCATGCTGGCCGCCATCACCCCGCTGCCGGTTATTGGCGTTCCGGTCAAATCGCGCAACAGCATCGATGGATGGGATTCGCTGCTTTCCATCCTGCAAATGCCCGCCGGCGTTCCGGTGGCCACGGTGGCGGTGGACGGAGCCAAAAACGCCGGCATTCTCGCCGCGCAAATCCTCGCGACCTCTGATCCGGCCCTGCTGGAACGGATTCAGCAATTCAAACAAAATCTGAATGATGCCGTACTGGAAAAAGTGCAGCGCATTGAAACCAGCGGATGGCGGGCCGTTCGGGGATGAGCGCGCCACCGGAATCCTGGGGCCGCATCCCCCGGGTCACCCAGACCACCCGGGCGGTGACGTCCCGCTTCGATACGCTGCCGGATCAGGGCGCACCCTTTCTGGCCCATGGTTTGGGCCGAAGCTACGGCGATTCCTGCCTGAACGGTCAGGGAACTCTTCTGCTCACGCGCCCGCTGGATCAATGGGTTTCCCTGGATCCTGCATCCGGTCTGCTGGAATGCGAAGCCGGGGTTTCGCTGGCGGAAATTCTCCAACGTGTCGTTTCGGAAGGCTGGTTTCTGCCGGTCACCCCCGGCACGAAGCACGTCACCGTGGGCGGTGCCATCGCCAACGATGTGCATGGGAAAAATCATCATGTGGCCGGCACCTTTGGTGCCCATGTGCTGGGATTCGAACTGCTGCGAAGCGACGGCTCCCGCACCTGGTGCAGCCGCACCGAAAACGCCAGACGCTTCCGCGCCACGGTGGGCGGGCTGGGGCTCACCGGCCTGATCACCCGCGCGCGCATTCAACTGAAGAACATCCACAATCCGGTCATCGACGAGGAACAGATCCGGATGCGGAATTTGGAGGATTTTTTCCGGTTGGCTGACGAATCCGATCAAAGTCATGAATACACCGTGGCCTGGCTGGACACCCTCGCGACCGGGGACCGTATCGGCACCGGGATCTTCATGCGCGGGAATCACGCGGGGCCGGACGCTCCCGCCAAAAAAGCCAAGGGCCCCCTGCCCGTTCCGGTGCCTGTGGACGCGCCCGCGTTCCTGCTCAACCGTCAGTCGATTAAACTGTTCAACACCGTGTATGCCAAAAAAGTGCGCGGGGAACAGCACCGCGGGTTCACACACTACGAACCCTTCTTTTATCCGCTGGATGTGCTCGGGGGCTGGAACAAGCTGTACGGAAAACGAGGTTTTTTTCAGCATCAATGCGTCGTGCCCCGCGAAGGAAACGGCGGGCCGATCCGGGAAATTCTCGAAGCGATTTCCCGCAGCGGCGAATCCTCTTTTCTGGCGGTCCTCAAATGTTTCGGCTCCGCCCCAGCCGAGGGCCTGATGAGTTTTCCGCGCGAAGGGGTGACCCTCGCCCTCGATTTCCCCAACCGGGGGACGCCCACCCGCGAACTGATGGACGAACTCGATCATATCGTCCTGCACAACGGCGGTGCACTCTACCCCGCCAAAGATGCGCGGATGGCCCCGGAAACCTTCCGCAAAAGTTTCCCCGCACTGGATACCTTTCAGGCCGAAATCGATCCGGCCTTCTCGAGCTGTTTTTACCGCCGGGTCACCGCAACCCCTTAAGGATTTGTTATGTCTTACACTGTACTTATTTTTGGAGCCACCTCCGCCATGGCCGTGCACACAGCGAGAAAATTCGCCGAGCAGAACGCCCGCATCGGCCTGGCGGGTCGTGACCGGACCCGCCTGGAGGCCCTGGCGCAGGACCTCACCGTCCGCGGCGCGGAACAGACCGCGGTTTTCCCGAATTTTGACGCGGGAAATGAAGCCTCCCTCAGTCAAACCGTGATCGAAGCCTGGCAGGAATTCGACACCGTGGATCATGTTCTGATCGCCTACGGCACCCTGCCGGACCAAACCGAAACCGAGACCGACGCGGCCGCGCTGCGCCGCGCGCTGGAGATCAACTTCTCTTCTGTCGCCCTGCTCACCCACGCGGTGGCCGACCGGATGATCCAACAGGGACACGGAACGATCTCCGTAATCAGTTCCGTGGCCGGCCTGCGGGGACGGCAGAGCAACTATGTGTACGGTGCCGCCAAGGGCGGACTGAACTTTTTTCTGCAGGGACTCCGGAACCGGCTTTACCCAAAG
>PXDP01000024.1 GCA_003565035.1 PVC group bacterium
AAGCTCCAAATTCGGCAGAATTTAGATTTTTGAATTTGCGTACAACGGTTCGCGCATAACATAAGTGGCGACTTAAAATGCGCAAACTTTTCGGTTTAACTTTAAGTTTCTAAAAATACCAAAATTTTCGTTTCAGCCACAAATCTCGCCATTTTTGTTATGCGCTGTTGGGCATAGTATTTTTACGCTCTAAATTTGTCAAAAATATGCTTTCCAAGAGAATCTAAATCTTTGAAAATTGAGTGACGATTTATTCCACAAATTTCTAAATTTTTTTGAATCATATTTTCGGAGCCAATTTCAATTAGAATTTTACTTAACTTAACATCTTTGAAATCTATATCTTCAGCCATCGTATAGAATCCTTGACCTTTAAAAGGATGTAAAGTAAACCAACCATGCTGTGAAGAAATTCTTGGAATTATAGTAGTTGGTTTGAAAAGTCTATGTTTTTTTTCATCAAATACGTTTTGAATTTCATCGATATCATTAATTAATATCTTTGAATCTCTCGGAACACTCATAACCCAAACTACAGCTTGATCATTATCATCAAGCTTACTGTTTACAGCAAAATATAGAGCAGTTAAAGCATTTTCAGTCCAGTCCAATAGCCTTGTAGGTAATCCATGATGCTGAGCAATTGTCAATTTTTCAAGCATGGATGTCGGTTTATAGTTTAAGTATTGTATTGAAGTTGTACTAAATTCATTCAACATTCTCATTTCATCTATTTCACGACTTTTTTTATAATAATACCTTGCAATTTTTGGAATTAGTGGTTTGTCAATAGGTTGGCCACGAAACAATATTATTTTGTATCGATCACCAATTCGAGTTTCAATTTGTTTTGTAAACTCTGATAATGATTTTATTATTGTTTCGTTGTAGTTTTTCATTTTTTATATTATGCCCAACGTCCCGTGCATAACGAAAGTGGCGACTTAAAATGCGCAAGTTTTTCGGTTAAACTTTTTACTTTCTAAAAATACACAAAACTCTCGTTTTAGCAATAAATTCGCCATTTTTGTTATGCGCTGTTACCTGTAGTGCTTTCTACGCTACTTTGAATTCAGATTCATTCATTTCTATACTAAATTTTACATTTGCTTTTAATGCTCGAAATACTTTTAAAATCGTTTCTATAGTCACATTTTTCGTACTTCTTTCTAATTTTGAAATTTGTGATTTTTGAACTCCAATTAATTCTCCAAGTTGCTCTTGAGTCAATTTTCGTTCTTTGCGAACTGATTTAATCATTTCACCTAAAAGCTCCATCCGCAAGTCAAACTCATATTTATCACGTTCTGGAGTTCCAATTTCTCCGATGTCCTTGTTTTTCAATTCATCAAGGGTCATCATTTTCATTTTATTTTTTTTCGTTTCCATAATTTTGATTTATTGTTCAAAATATTCAGTTCTTATTTTCTTTGCTTTCTCGATTTCTGATTTTGGGACTTTATCAACTTTTTTCACTATTCCGTGAGTTGATATAACAAGAGTGTCGGTTTTGTCAGTTTTATCCCAAAAAGCTAAAAGTCGATATTGCAAACCTTTGTATTTTGTCCTAAACTCCCAAATGTCGTCAGTCAGTTTTTTGAAAAGTTTCGGATCAAGCCCAAGTTTAGCTTTGTCAACATTGTAGTAAATTTTCTTTCGTGTTTTCAAATCTAAACTATAAAGAAAATCAATTGCTTGTTCAAGAAACACAACTTCAAAGTTCTTATTCATTCATTTTAGTTATAAATTCAGATTACAAATATAAACTAATAAGTTGAATTATATGGAAACTTTTGTTAGAATCAGCATTACAGGTAACGTCTCGCGCATAACGAAAGTGGCGACTTAAAATGCGCAAGTTTTTCGGTTAAACTTTAAGTTTCTAAAATACACAAAACTCTCGTTTCAGAACAAATCTCGCCATTTTTGTTATGCGCTGTTACCTGCTGGCTTTAATTTTTTCAATTTTATACCTATCCATTCCGCAATGGGAATTCAAAACTTCGATTTCCACTTTGTTTCTTGTTATAAATCTAATGAATTTATTTTCATAATCTTTCCAAGTTCCACCAATTGGTGTTTCTCTACAAGTCTTTACCAAACTAAAAATTTGTTTTCCGTTTTGAGTTATCATTCCGCCTGGTTTTGCTCCAACATTCAGAGACCTTACTCGTTCTGATAGTTCTAATTCAAGTCCATTCCATTCCATAAGCCCGTATTTGGAGTCAGATTTAATTTGGTCAAACGCTTTTTGGGCATTTTCTTGATTATTAAATGTAGCTACAAAAAGTATAAAATGTTCGTAATAATTTGGTTCAGTTTTTTTCGGATAATTTTTGTTTGAGTAAGCGACTATTTTTTCAAGTCCGTTAGATTTAAAAATTCGCAGATGATTTGGTTTTTCCAATTTTGTTATATCAAATACGTGAGTTCTGATATTTTCTTTTAGTACTTCTCTTGCGAAAAGTTCAGCAGATTCTGAGTAATCATTGTTCAAGTCCGTTTCAGGTTTAATTTCAATTTTGGATAAGATTGTTTGTTCTGATTTCGAATCAGTTTCTTGATTTTCCTTTTTTCCGCTACAAGAACAAAGAATTAAAATAATAGTTACTAATATGTTCTTTCGGATTATCATTTTTCAGCTTGCAGGTAACGTCTCGTGCATAACATAAGTGGCGACTTAAAATGCACTTTCCATTCGGTTAAGATTTTAATTTTCTAAAAACACCAAAATTTTCGTTTCAAGCACTAATCTCGCCATTTTTGTTATGCGCTGTTACAAACAGTATTTATCCTTTAATTTTCTCTTTCTTAATTTTGATTTCCTTTTTCGGCTCTTCTCCAACATGAATTGATTCAAAATCTCCCTTTTTCATTTGTTCCATCATTTCTTTGTGCATTTCAAAACTACTCCAAAAATCTCTACTTAATTTACCTTCTTCAATCTCTTTGTCAATTAAAGGTTTAAAGTAGTTCCATACGTAATTATCTTCTCCATATGTTCCTCTTTGATGCCATAGAATTATCCAAGCTCTTTCTTGCCAACCGTGTTTTTCTGTTATTTCCATTAATCTGGCTACATTCAAAGAGTCAACTCTTTTCATAAGTTCAGATGTCGTTTCTTTGTATTTCTCATCAGTTTTATGAAAAACTATTTTTTTTAATTCGTTTGCTTTTACAGTATCATTTTCTCTTTGAGCTTTGAAAAAGGCGTCTCCAGCATTTTGATAGTCAACTTCGCTGTAACCATCTAAATACATACCTGTTTTTCTTACAAACTGGTCTCTTGATGTTAATTCTTCAATTTCTAAATACAAATCAATATCGTCAATCGACGAGAAGTATTTCTGACGTAGCTTATTGTAATCTGAAATTATCTGTTTGTAAAATTCCTTATCTTGAATATCAATAAAACCTTTGTAGCTCTTCAAATAGCTTTTTGTTGCTCCACCAACAGAAACACCTTTCCTAATCCATTCGTCAGCAAGGGTTAAATCATTTAGTTTTAATGCACATTCTGCTAAATTAAAAAATGGTGTACTTGAATTTGGTATTAAGATATTAAGCGCATTTTTGTATTTATCAATTGCTTGTTCACAATTTCCATTTTTTCTCATTGCATTCGCTTCGGAAATAAGACTGTCGTGTTTATCATAATTTGTTTGTCCATAGCCAAATAAAGTAATAAACATTAATAGTAAAAATATTAATCTCATAATCTTGGTATTATATTGTTTGTAACGTCTCGCGCATAACGAAAGTGGCGACTTAAAATGCATAAACTTTTCGGTTAAACTTTAAGTTTCTAAAAATACCAAAATTTTCGTTTCAATCACAAATCTCGCCATTTTTGTTATGCGCTGTTGTAGCACGTTTTTCTCTATTCACAATTATTTAATTCAGAGTAATATTTAATCGGATTTTGATTTGAATATTCTTTTCCGTTAATCGATTTACAGAATTTTTGTTCATCCATTTCAATTATCAGTTCAAGATTATGGATGAAATTTTCTGCGTATTCACCATCTGCAAAACTTGCTAATTTCAAACTTGACAAATAAAAATCAGAATTATTTTTTGAAATTACTTCGTTAAAAATCATTTGAGTGGTTTCGTAAAAAAAGTCAGTATTTCCTAGTTTATGGTCTGGACTTGTTGTTCGATAGTATTTGTCAAATTCATCATAGTTTTCAGGAACTAATTTCAATAAGATCGACTCAGGAATTTTCTTGTCGGTTACGTATAATTCAGATGCTTGATTTAAGTTATCATCGTAGTCAATTTGATTTTGAGCAATTAATTCAGTCGAAAATCCTAATTTCAACAGAGTAATCAAAATTAATATCTTAAAGTTCATCGTTTTGTTCGGATTTGGATTTCATAAATGTGCTACAACGTTTTGCGTATATGACTTGTGGCGGTTTTCGGAGCACTTTCTTGTCGGCTTGCAAAAAACTTACTTAAAAGCACCAAACTTGAATTTACCACTTTCACCGCCATAAGTTATATACGCTGTTAGCGGGTCGTTGTTCGTCTGACTGTCAAATAGTTATGTTTTGTTCAGGAAGGTCGTTAATGTTTTTTATTACTGTAATTGAAGGCGTGTCAATATACATATCTCGATAAATATTTAATCCTTCACCAGGATAAAGTTTGTCGAAAGCATATTGAATAAGACGGCTTTCAATGATGTTCTTTTGTTGAATTTTCGTGGGTTCTCCAAATACTACACTAAGAATTGCTCCAGTTTCTTTCCCGTTTTGGTCAAATAATCTTTTGATAAATACTCTCATTTTGTTTTTGTTTTAAGTTTATTAAAATGGCAAATCATTCCAGTTTGCCTGTTCTGGTTCTACTGTTTTCTTTATACCGTTTTCTATAGTTTCAATGAATTTGATTGTATTTGAAACATTATTAAATATCAAAACACTCTCGTGATAATTCAATACAGGATTATCGTGAGCAAAACTTTTGTTGTTTCTGATGTCGTTAAATGCTTCAATAACATTGATTGAATATTTCATGATTTTCTCTGCCATTGCAGATTCAATATGCTTGTTCTCTATTAAAAATTTAATGTACTTTCCGAAAGCCGCGTTTAATGAGTCGCTCTTTTCATAAGAGATTTGGTGTTTATCGCAAAGCTCTCGCAGATACCGAAATGTAAAAGTATGAAGTCTGTCTAATGCTGCTTCGGGTTCGTTTTTCTCAATGCTTTCTCTTATTGATTTTGCAAGCAACTTAAAGTCTCTGTCGTCAACGTTTGGTTGAATTGCGTCAATATGTTCAACGATGCTTTCTTGTTTCAGTCTTTCAGCAATTTTTACGCATTCTTTGTATAGGTTTTCATCATCTCTATGGTCAATCTCTCCTGTATGAACTTTTGAAAGCCAATAGTCACAAAACGCTGAGAGTAACTTTCCTAATGTATAGTTTGATTCAACTTTAATAAACTGTCTTAGGCGGTTTGCTTTTGAGTTTGATGCGTAATGATATTTTTCATCGTCAATGTCAAGTCCAACCGCTTCACCGACAAATTCCTGAAAAGTTCGGTCAGAAAAGTCCATTACATAACCACTTTTCATCCCTAAAAACTTCTCAATATTTGCTCGTTCTATGTATGTTAAATCTGCCATTATTTATATCGTCAATATTATTGGAGTGTTGTTTTACAATGCCCGCTAACGGTCGCGGCTTGCTATAGTGGCGGGCAAAATAGCAATTCAGTTTTCGGTTAAGTTACAAATTTAGTAAAAAATCCCAAACTTTTTCGGTTGAGCACAAC
>PXDP01000036.1 GCA_003565035.1 PVC group bacterium
ACCCCGGAACCGGGGCGTACTATGCTGACCCCACCCGCCGTGCCCGCCTCGCCGACGCCGCCGCCCACAATGGCCCCTGTCCGCTTCACCCGCCGGTCACCCCAAAACGGCTGGGACCCTTCCTCTGGTCCGGCGCTCTCCCGGAAGCCAAACTGCAAAGTTCCCCCACCCGCCTCGTCGGGACATTCCGCTCCGTAAGAAGATCGGTCAGCTTTGAGAACCCTGCATGGATCATCGAGGATATCCTCCCGGAGGGGTCTGAACATCAGATACGCTATAGTCTCGCCCCGGAATGGAAACCCCTCAATGCATCCGGCAAGACACTGATCTTCACCCATTCCGGCGGCGCCGGCCTGCGCATCAGCATCTCCGGCTCTCCTGAACCGGTCTGCACACTTGAATCCGTTGAGGTCTCTCCGTCTTTCCGCAAATTTCAAACCGCCCACGCCATCACGCTTCATGCAAAAGGAACCGTGCGAACCACTCTGCAATTGACTTGATGACGCCAAGACACTTAAGGATAAGTATGCAGAATCAAATCCCCCCCTCTCTTTGTGATGTCAGTATTTTCGGTCTTGGATATGTCGGCGCGGTCACGGCGGCCTGCCTCGGAGAACAGGGGCACCGCGTGGTCGGCGTCGATGTTCAACCGGCCAAAGTCAGAATCCTGAATGAGGGCCGGTCCCCGATTATTGAACCGGGACTGGAGGGGCTGCTTCAATCCGCCAAGGAGGACGGACGCCTGAGCGCGACGCAGGATGTCAAAGATGCGCTTGACCGCACCACCCTCAGCATTGTCTGCGTCGGCACCCCCTCTCTGGCCTCCGGAAGACTCAATCTGGACCATGTCCGCTCCGTCACCCGCGAAATCGCCGGGGCCCTCAAAACCAAAGACAGCCCGCATATCCTGATCTACCGCAGCACCATGCTGCCCGGCAGTACCCGTTCACTGGTCCAGGACTTTTTGTCCGGTCTGATGGATGAGGGAAAACTGGAGGTTTTTTTCTGTCCGGAATTTTTACGCGAGGGGTCCGCCATCGCCGACTTCCGGGAACCCTCCCTGACCATAGTGGGGACCGCCGATTCCGGTCCGGCCGTTCCGGAACCCGTACGGAAACTCTTCGGCGGAGAGCCGCGCGTCATGGACTGGGAGAGCGCGGAAATGGTGAAATATGCCTGCAATTACTTTCATGCGCTTAAAGTCTGTTTCGCCAACGAGATCGGGCGCCTCGGCAAAAACCTGCATGTGGATGCGGCCCGTGTGATGGAGGCGGTCTGCGCCGACACCCGGCTGAACATTTCACCCTACTATCTGCGCCCCGGCAATCCCTTCGGAGGATCCTGCCTCCCGAAAGATGTCAGTGCTCTGAATTCCCTGGCCCGCATGGAGGGCGTTTCGGCTCCTATCCTTGAAAACGTCATGAATTCCAATCAGGCCCACCTGGATGCTCTGATCAAGCAAATCACCCGCGTACCCACCCGAAAGGTCGGCTTTCTGGGCTTTTCGTTTAAAGAACAGACCGATGACCTTCGCGGCAGCCCCATGGTCGCGGTCGCCGAAACCCTCCTCGGCCGGGGGTATGAACTGAAAATCTACGACCCCCAACTTGAATTAACCCGCCTGGTCGGTGCCAACGAGGCCGAAATCAATACACGCATGCCCCATCTGGCCCGCTTTCTGTGCTCCGATCCAATGGACGTTCCCCACACCTGTGACCTGATCGTGGCCTCCCAGGCCTGTGTCCCGATCGATGTGCTTCGGCCATGTATTCGCTCGGATCATCATATCATCGATGTGAACGGCTGGAACGGCCTTACGGAACTTCCCTGCACGGTGGAAGGGTTCTGCCGATGACAGGCCGGGTATTAATTCTGGTTGAAAACCTGCCCGTCCCACTGGACCGCCGTGTCTGGCAGGAGGCCTGCGCCCTGCGGGATGCGGGACTGGAGGTCACAGTCATTTGTCCGAAAATGAAAGGGTATACTCAGGCAGAGGAAATCCTCGACGGCATCCGGATCTACCGCCACTGGATCGCGGGCGAAGGCAGAGGCATCGCAGGCTTTGTCGCTGAATATGCCTCCGCACTCTGGGGAGAACTGATCTGTTCATTCAAGGCCCGACGGAACGGGGGAAATTTTGATATCATCCACCTCTGCAACCCCCCGGATCTCCTCTTCCTTGTGGCCCTGCCGCACAAAATCTTCTTTCGCTCCCGGATTCTTTTCGATGTCCATGACCTCTGGCCGGAAATGTTTGAAGCCAAATTCAACAAAAGAGGCCTCTTTTACCGGGCAATTCGGCTTGCGGAAGCCTGCACCCTGAAACTGTCCAGCGCTGTCATCGCCACCAACGAGAGCGTCCGTTCGATTATTCTGGACCGCAGCAAAAAACCACCGGACAAGGTCACCGTGGTTCGCACGGCACCGAACGCCCTGGACACCGGAGCCCCGGAAAACCCCGGTCTGCGCAAAAACAGACCCTTTTTGGTCGGTTACATCGGGGTCATGGGCGATGCCGACGGTGTGGGTTATCTCCTCGAGGCCGCCGCTCATATCGTGCACAGCCTCGGACGTTCCGATATACACTTTCTCCTCATGGGCTCCGGCCCCGAACATGCGGCACTCTGTCAACGCCGTGACGAACTGGACCTGCAGGACTTCGTCGATATGCCGGGGCGTGTCAGCAATGAATTTCTCTTTTCCGCCCTGCAGACCATGGATCTGGGCGTTGCCTGCGACCCGATCAATGCCTATAATGATCATTGCACCATGAACAAAACGCTCGAATACATGGCTTTTGGCAAACCGCAGGTGATGTTCGGAACCGTCGAAGGCAAAGTATCCGCAGGTGATGCCGCCGTCTACGTTATGGAAAACGATGCACGAAGTCTCGGAGAAGCCATTGTGCAACTTTTGGAATCTCCCGCTGATCGGAAACGCATGGGGGACATCGGCCGAAAACGCCTTGAAGAAGAGCTGGGATGGGATCGATCCACAAAAGCGTTGCATGCGGTGTATCGGGATATACTTCACCGGACTCCGTAACCCTGGTTTGAAGCACAGGAATGTTTCCTGCCCGATCTGACACACTCTCTGTTCAGAAAAGACTCAAAAATCCCTGCCATTGACATCCTTGGGCTTGTATGTTTCGGTTTTTCGAACCTGTTAACACGCTTTTTTAGGAGAGGGACATGAGTCACGAAACCGACCCGCAGGACGCGCGGATCAAGCGCTCGCTTGCACAAAAACTGAAACATGCCGAAAAAGTCGCCCGGGAAAAGGCGGTCAAAGAACGCGAAAAGTTTCGCGGTCTGCAGATTCGGCCCACCGCCTCGTTTTTTGATGATGCGGACAGCAAAGAACCCGGCGAGGACAATTGGAGCGGCTTCGGCTTTGACATTCATCCGCATGTCACCTTTTTTTCGGTGCTGTTTCTGGGGGTCTTTCTACTGCTGACGCTTCTCTTTCAGGAGAAAGCCGCAGCCATGAGTTCCGAGGTCCTGGGCTGGATCTCCAGCCGCTTTGGCTGGTTTTTTGTTCTTTCGGCCAACATTCTCATCGGCGCGGCACTGTTTTTTGCCCTGAGCCGCTTTGGTCAGATCCGTATCGGCGGCACCAAGGCCCGCCCGGAGTTCACCACCCCGGCCTGGTTCGCCATGCTGCTCAGCGCCGGCATGGGCATCGGTCTGATGTTCTGGAGCGTGGCCGAACCGATGCATCACTACCACAGCCCCTCCCCCATGTTCCCGGGCATGGAGGGCTATACCCCCGAGGCCGCGCAGGCCGCCCTGGGGGTCACGTTTTTCCACTGGGGACTCCACGCATGGGGAATTTATGCGATTGTCGCCCTGGGCCTGGCTTTTTTCGCCTACAACCGGGGGCTGCCACTGACGATCCGCTCGATTTTTTACCCGATTCTGGGCAACCGGATCCACGGGTTCTGGGGCAATTTTGTGGATGTGCTTTCGGTGCTGGCCACCCTGATGGGCCTGGCCACTTCGCTCGGACTGGGGGTGCGGCAGGTGAATGCCGGCCTGAACTACCTGTTTGACATCAACATCAGTCCCGCCATCCAGGTCACGCTAATTGTGGTGATCACCGCCTTTGCCACCCTCTCAGTGGTGGCCGGGCTGGACGGCGGGGTCAAAAAGCTCAGCGAACTCAACATGGGACTCGCCGGTCTGTTCATGCTGTTCCTGCTGGTTGTGGGCCCCACGGTCTACATCTTCAGCGGAATGACCCAGAGCATTGGGTTCTATTTCGCCAATTTTATTGAACTGAGTCTCTGGACCGAAACCTTCCGCGACACCAGCTGGCAGGGAGGCTGGACCGTGTTCTACTGGGCCTGGTGGATTTCCTGGTCTCCTTTTGTCGGCATGTTTATCGCCCGCATCTCCAAAGGCCGCACCGTACGGGAGTTCGTTCTGGGGGTCATGATCGTGCCCACCCTGCTTTCCTTCCTCTGGATGTCGGTCTTCGGCGGCACCAGCCTCTTTCTGCAAAGCAACGGGATCGGCGACATTGTCACGCCTTCGCTGGAAAACGAGGCCACCGCGCTGTTTGCCATGCTGGAATTTCTGCCCTGGACCTCGCTGCTTTCGCTGGTGGGCATCATTCTGGTGACCGTATTTTTCATTACGTCTTCTGACTCCGGGTCGCTGGTAGTGGACCACCTAACCTCCGGCGGCAAGCTGGAATCCCCGGTTCCCCAGCGGGTGTTCTGGTGCGTGATGGAGGGCCTGATCGCCGGAGTGCTATTGCTGGGCGGCGGCCTCGAAACCCTACAGACTGCCGCCATTTCCACCGGGCTGCCCTTCACGCTGGTGCTGCTGCTGGTGGTGTACTCCCTGTATATCGGCCTGAAACAGGAATTATTTGTGGAGGATTCGGTCCGGAAAAAACTGCGGGATGTCCGCGAGGAGCACCGACTCGAAGAGGCGATCGCCGAGGTGCAGGAGGAACTGATCTCGGCCATCGAAGACAGTAACGGTAGCCCGCCCTCCCCGGCAAAATCATGAATCCGTTTCTTCAGTCCGCCACCCTGCTGCTGGTGCTGCTCAATCCCTTTCTGGTGATGATCTATACCCTGGATCTGGTGGAAAAACTGTCGGCCGAGCATTTCCGGAGTGTCATGTTCCGCGCCGCGCTGATCGCCATCAGCGTGTTTGCGGTGTTCGCAATTCTGGGGGACGCCATCTTTTCCACCGTCATTCAGGCGGAATTCGCCTCTTTCCAGATTTTCGGGGGGATTGTGTTTCTGCTGATCGGACTGCAGTTTGTGTTTCAGGGGCCGCGGGCGATCGAAGTGCTGCGCGGCGAATCCGAACACATTGCCGGGGCGGTGGCCATGCCGGTGCTCATCGGACCGGGCACCATCAGCGCCAGCATTCTCGCGGGACAGCGGCTGCCACCGCTCGCCGCCTGCGCCGCCATCGCCCTGGGGGTTTCCGTCTCGATCCTCATGATTCTGGGACTCAAAAAAATTCACGACCATGTCCGTCCCCGCAAAGAACCGCTGGTGCAGCGGTACATCGAAATCACCGGACGCATCACCGCCCTCTTCGTCGGCACCGTCGCCGTCGAAATGATTATGCGCGGACTGATTTCCTGGTTCCGGGACGCCTCGTAGTCGAGGAAGAAGGATTCCGCTTTGTTGTCCAACCAAGCATCCACCCCGGCAAGCGCTACCCTTTACACACAAAGTGCGTACAGCCACTCATTCTCGCTGAGCCATGCCGAGGCCCTGACTTAGGGTGTTATTTTATCAGGTATTTTAAAAAGATGC
>PXDP01000226.1 GCA_003565035.1 PVC group bacterium
CGGGAAGAGTACGGTTCAGGGGACCGCTGACGGTGAAGCGGTATCCGGCGCGGTGCAGCAGGGAGCGCACCACGCGTTCCGGCTTTGTGTTGCCGCTCCGGATGCGGGACATGTTCCAGCTTCGCATTTCAGGGGTGAGATGATCGGGCACTCAGGAAGCATACCATGCAATGCGGGGAGCGGCAATGAGAACCCTTGTCGCAGGGCCTCAGTCCTCATCACCCCAAATGGGCGGACAACGGTGAGGCGGAGGCGTACAGCCGATGGGTTCCCCAAAATAAATTCTGTAAAACTCTTCACATTCCTCCTCCAGGCCGCTTTCCTCACAGGCTACAGCAATTCTCAGTTCGCGGTCGATTTCCTCCACAGTGGCATTGCTGAAGTGGGATATCCCGAGGCTCATCAGATCCTCAATTTTCTGGTAATCGCTGACATGAAGGCCCAGGACTTTCGCACGTCTTTCGATCAGGTCTTTTTGGCTCATTGCATTCTCCTTGTTGGGTTAAACTATTCATATGATTGCATACATAAGAATGCTTTGTAAAGCGGAAAATTTTGAATTTTTTACGAACTACGGAAGGGGGGGTCAACCCGCGATCTTTTGTGTTTTGCCCACTGCGGTTCTTTGATCCCGCCCGCGTGTATTTGAGGAGTTTCCGATGGTCGGAAAACGATTTGTTCTCTTTTCCGATCATCGGAAAAGAGGCCGATTGATTTTTGGATGGCAGATTTACATGCATAGGATCCCTGGGAATGAAATTATCTGTCAATAATAATGAAAATAAATCTTTACAATTTCACGCTCAGATGTATAGGCAAAATTTATACCTCAACCCTTAACCAATAGAGGATGAAGATGACCAATCAGTGCAGCAACGGAAAAAAAGTCCTTTTCTTTCTTGTTTTCGCCGCCGCCCGCCTCTCGGCAAGCGGTTTTTCGGGCGACTACGCGATCACTTCAGATACACGGCCTCCTGGAAATTACCTGTTTAATCAGACAGAATCGGATCTGGAATTCGGATCCTGGACGGTTTCCTCAATAATGGGCGGAAGCGGTAGCACGAAAAGCATAATGCTGAACACTTCAGGCGCGCCTGATCCCGTGGTTATCTCCGGCCTGGTCGGGTCCGCGAATAATTTTCCCGCTTCGGCAGAACTGTTTCTGGAACACACGGTGCTTGCGGACGGAGAAATTTCTTTTGATTTATCGCTCCAAACCAGTTTTTTAAACGCCGGGGGCGTTGAAGCCCACACCGGGGGATTGCGGGTTCGCATCAACAACGAGGATATTTATGCGCCAACCCACAACTTTTCAGCTCCGTTTTCAAGCGGCACCGAAAACCATCAACCTGTTTATCAGGTCAGCGAAGGAGACAAACTGGAACTCATTTTCCGACAGTATATCTCCAGTTTCGGAAGCTCACTGAGCGAACTCTACACCACGGCCACCATCACGAATTTCAATGCTCCGGCGATTCCCGAGCCTGCGGGAGTTGTCTTGATGACCGTGGCACTTGGCGCATGGGCAGCCACAGGTTTGTTCCGCCGACAACGGACAGCGCGTTTTCGCGGCTGAGGGGCCCGCGATATTTTGGAATAAAATTTTCTGTTAAAATAAGAGCCCGCGTATTCCTCAGCGGGTGCGTTCAACACAGCCCGATGGATTCGGGTGCAAGCACCCTGCCAAGATCCCCGACCCTTTCAGGGTCGTTTCGGTCGGGGGTGAACGCAATCCCCGGGTCGTCCGACCCGGGGCTACCGCAGCCAACCCCTGCCGGGGTCGAAGGCGTATTCTCATACCCGATTTCGTGGGTTTATTGGGTCTTTTCCTTCGCCCGGGTCCCCCGGCATTTCGGGAACTGACTACAGCCCCAGAACTGATTTCCGGCGTTTGGGCCTTTTTTTGTGGTGCGCAGGATCATGGGGTTTCCGCATCTTGGACAAAAGGGATTGTCGGGTTCGGGATGCTCCTCCACCACCGGTGAGGGCTGGGGTGCATGTCGCGCCTGAAGGTGCTGAACGTGGAGGCGGTGGGTTTGGCGGGTAGGTTCCAGACGGCCCGTTTTGATGGATTGATGGATGTGTTGGAGTTGGGCTTCATCGAAAACCGGTTCCTTGAATCCGAGGATATAATCCGTGCATCCGCGGCAGTAGGTGACGTTAGGGGGCATGTCGGTTTTGAAGGTGCTGTCGCCCACGAAGACCACGACGGAGTGTACCGAATCCGGCGGCAACGCCAGGAGAGTTCGCAGGGTTTCGGTGTGTTTGTAGTTCTGGCGGAGGGGATTTTGAAAGGAGGTTTTCTTTCGGTAAATCACCTGCGTCCGCTTGGCCTGCTTTTCTGATCCGTATATCCATCCCCGCATGTTTTTGGTCTCGATGCAGAAGATTCCATAAAGGGATACGATGATATGGTCAATTTGCGTGGTGCCATCCTCTGTGGGCAGGGTGACGTTGTGATAAACCTGATAGCGGTCACGGGGAAGATGCAGCCGGAACAAGATGGAGACGAATTTCTCTCCAAACCAGCCCTTCACCGCGGGGAGTCTCAGTATCTGAGCCCCAAAACCGAGTCCGAACAGCAGGAGCAGCAGGCGCAGAAATTCGGGGGGCATTTGGGAGAAGGAATTCAGGAAAATTTCGGAGAGGTTCATGGGCTGCTACCCAAAAGAAACCGCTGTAATTGTCAATCCGCATGCCCCATAAAAGCGAAAGGCCCCGGGGTTCTCCCCGAAGCCTGGACGCCGACCGGGATTCTCCCAATCCATTTTGGATCGTAGGAATGTCCTCCAAAATTTCAATCATGAAATCGGGGAAAAGTACCGGGTTCTTTTCATGTCCGACCGTCAACGAACCCACAAGTACCCCGCAAGTATCCCGCAAGTACCCCGCAAGTATCCCGCAAGTACTTTGCAAGCACTTAGCAAGTATCCCTCAGGCCGGATATAATCCCCTGTCAATATAAGCGGCATTGCACCCCGAAGCGGGTGCTTTCACCGTAGCCAGGGGTTTCCGACGCAGGAGGAAAACCCCTGGTGCGCCCCCCTACAAACCTTCGCACCCTGAAGGGGTGCTTCACCGACTTGCCGGTATCCGCCCGGTGAGGCAGTCCTTCAGACTGCGCGGATTGGGGTGCACATTACCCAGGGTGGCCGCTTCCGCGCCAACCCTGGGCTACGGTGACCGCACCGCCTTCGGGGTGCGTGCAGGAGAAAAGGGTTCACAGCGTTTTCCGATGGTCGGAAAACGCTTTGTTCTCTTTTCCGATCATCGGAAAAGAGGCCGATTGATTTTTGGATGTAACACACCCCAATATGCGGCATCTCCCTCCGGCAACCTTTCCGCTCAACCGGATGCTGCCAGGGTGGGGTTCGGCTCTTCGGGGTGCCTTCCGGGGCTCGCCGAACCCACCCGTCGAACCCAAGCACCTTGCCACACGCCCCTCCGTGACTCCTCCGTGCTCTCCGTGGTTATCCTCTTCAAAAACCTCTTTCATACCTTTCAAAAACCATACACGCTTTTTATATCATCTTCCTCTGGAATATTCAGAAAAAACTCACCTTCACTTTGAGGTCTGGTGTTTTTCGATCTTTCGTTCGATCAAATTCCCACGAGGCAATGCGTGCGCGTAAGGTACAGGGTGGGCGAATAAATTCGCCTCTCCGCATTCGTCACTCCCCAATGGGTTCGCGGAGAGCGTGCAGGAACACAAAGGCGGTAATTACCCCGGTCAGGGCGGTTTCGCCCACCATGGAGATGGCCTCATGCAGAGGGTAATAGAGGGTTGAAAAGGCCATTTCCAGACAGATCAGCACGCAGTACCCCCAGAAGAACAGCCCGGTGATGGAGATGGCGCGCACGTGCACGCCGCCCTGGACGCGGACCTCGCGGAAAAACAAGTGTACCGCGCCCGCCAGGGCCGCGCCGTAAAAGTAGCTCATATCCCCCAGGCCCGGAATCGGCGCACTCAACAGGGCGTTGTACACGCCGTGCAACCCGATCACCATGGCCAGCACTGTGACGCTGTCGGCCAGCCATTTGCCGGGATTGCGGACGGCACGGTACAGGGCCAACGCGGCGGTGCCGGTGAGCATGGCGTGCAGCAATGTGGCACTCACAAAACGGGAGGCCGAAATTCCGCCCGCCATGGCGGCGGAAAAGTACCCCAGATTCTCTTCAATCGCAAAGCCCAGCCCGGTCATTGCTCCCAGCATCAGCGCATCCAGCTCCCCCCGGCGGCGGTCCCGGCAGATCACCAGCAGTAAAGGACTGAACAGCAGAAGCTTGAACAGCTCCTCTCGAACCCCCACCGAGAGCGTGTGAAAGAGAAGCGCTTCAAAAAAATCCTTTCCCGTGGGCTGCACGAAGCCAAAACGCTCCTCCATCCAGATCAGGGCCATGACCGTTGGCCAGGTGGACATCCATCCCAGCAACAGGGCAACCGGCACCCAGACCCGAACCGGCTTCAGGCCGCCCGTCGGATAGACATGCAGCAGAATGGACGCCCAGATCCCGCCGGTCAGCAGCGCCAGAATCAACAGCGATACCTGCAAACCTTCATATTCCGCAATCAGCAAGTGACGGAACATCAGCGGCAAATCGCCAAGTTTGAACGCGACTCGGACCATCTTGCCGCCCCGCAGAATGTCCGAGTACTCCGGCACCTCCGCCAGGTCGGCCAGCTCCGCAAAGCCGCCGGCGCGGAACAGAGCATCCACCGTCAGTAAACGCACAATCGAATGCGGATGAAAGGTGTTTTCCAACGAAGCGAAATCCGCCGCTTTGCCATATTCGCCCTGCTGCATAAAATGCAGGGCCTGCAGGAACAGTACCCCCTTCTCCGGGACAGAGACAGACTGCACCCGTGCATCCAGTTCCGCCAGTGCGGCGGCATCCCCGGCGAGCACCTTCCGGCCAAAAGCCTCAAGGGATGTCTCCTCCGGATCTTCAATCACCTCCATCCCCGCCAGCAAACGTTCCAGATCCCAATACCAGTGCTCATAAAGCCGCTGCCGCTCATCCACCGGCCAATCCTCTGCACCCGCCCCCCAAAGCCGCTCCCGGTCTCCCTGAAACATCCAGGAGGCCAAAACCGCCGCCAAAACCCCTGACCCTAAAATCACCGCGCAACTCTTCATCAATCCTGAGCGGGAGTAGGAAAGCTTTCGGAGGAGTTGAAACACCTTCATTTTATCTCCTCTTACCGGGATCATGCCGATCTGCAAATGGGCAGACGTCGAAAAAAGACCCACCCCGATTGATCGCAATCGGGGCGGGCCACCCATTTCTACACGTAGTGTAAAAAATTTTCAGCATAGATTTTCAACAGCCGCAGAAGCTGCGAAATGCTTTAATAAAAGAAACGAATATGAAATAGTATACACATTCAATTTAAGGTAATACCTCACTGGTACTTGGCGCTGCGGTAAGATTGCCCATAATTCCAGCCGCCCTGGCATCCAAAGAAGAAGCCCGCCCGTTTTGAATCCAGGTTCCACGCATTCTTAACTGTGTATTGGAATCGGTCAATTGGAATTCGTTAACCGTGGAACTTGTAGTGGTCGTCGTGTCTTCATTCGTTGTGTTTACACCTGGTCGGACACCATCAATGCCCACTTGTTGAGGCAAATTCACCTCTGTGGTGGTTGTGTTTGTTTCCTCACGGTTAACATTATTGGAATTTCCCTGAATACTCGTGACCGTGACAAGATTCACGACACCGGTGAATTCAACGCCATTTCCGCTAAAGGATACCTGATAACTGGCTACTTGCGAACC
>PXDP01000056.1 GCA_003565035.1 PVC group bacterium
CGAATGTGATGCCGTTGGCATCAAGAGTGTTATGGAGCGTGAGGCTGGTGGTTAAATGACCTTTGCGCTACCGCCACAAGAACTAAATCCTAATGTACGAGTATTGCTCAGTAGGATTTATGTATAAAGGGCAGGGCAAGCGGGATGGCGGGCTCTTCACTGTTAAGGTGTTAAGATCTTGTTTCCTGAGACATTTGAATTTGCGATAGATTTCGGGTGAAATACCGAGCAAATTGAGTTCTGGAGCCCCGGTTTATTCGCTCAGCAACCGGTCAAATTCGCCGGATTCGATCATGGGCTCGAGTTTTCGCCAGCCGGGGATGTGGTGTTGGCCGCGGATGAAGATCTGGGGCACGAAGTCAACCTCACCGGCGCGCTGTTTCATTTCGCGGACGGTGGGGCTGTCGACCCAGTCATCTTTTTCCGCGTCCCAGTGGACTTCATGGGCGGTGAAGGGGAGGCCGCGGGAGCGGAAAAAGTTCATGGCCTTGTGGCAGAGGCCGCAGATGTCGGCGTAGTAGATTTCAATGTCGGGTTGGGACATCGCGGACCTCCGGGTCAGTAGCTGGGGCTGCGGGCGGGCCGGGCGCCGTCGCGTCCGTGGGATTCGCGCCGCCGGGGGCCACCGCGGCCGCCGCCGCGCGGGGCCCCGCCGCCACTGCGTCCGCCGCGTCCGCCGCCGCCACCGCGCCGCATGGGGGATTCTCCGCGGGCATGGCGGGAGGTTTCGCAGTGCCAGGGGTGCTCTTCGTTGACGGGAATGGGGGTTTCGAGGAGCTTTTCGATGCCGCGGAGGAGATTGCGGTCCTGTCCGCTGCAGAAGGAAATGGCGGTGCCGTCGGTTCCGGCCCGGGCGGTGCGGCCGATGCGGTGCACGTAGTTCTCGGGTTCGATGGGGAGGTCGTAGTTGACGACATGGGTGACACCGTCGACGTCGATGCCGCGGGCGGCGACATCGGTGGCGACGAGCACGCGGACTTCGCCGCGGGTGAAGCGGTTGAGGGCGGCGGTGCGGGCGGCCTGGCTCTTGTTGCCGTGAATGGCGGCGCCTTTGATGCCCTGGGCGGCGAGGCGTTCGCAGACTTTGTTGGCGACATGCTTCATTTGCGTGAAGACCATGACTTTGGAGACCTGCGGATCGTTGAAGAGGGAAAGGAGCAGCTCGTCTTTGTTGCCTTTATCGACAAAGAGCACGGACTGGTTGATGCGGTCCACGGTGGGGGATTCCGGCTCGATGGAGATGCGGACGGGGTCGTGGGTGAACTCGCGGGAGAGCGCCTCGAGGGGCGGGGAGAGGGTCGCGGAGAAAAAGAGCGACTGCCGTTGTTTGGGCACGGTTTTGAGAATGGTTTTGATGTCGGGGAGAAACCCCATGTCGAGCATGCGGTCGACTTCGTCGAGGATGAACACTTCGACGGCGGAGCTGTCGAGGTGCTTCTGCCGGGTGAGGTCCAGGAAGCGGCCGGGGGTGGCGATGACGAGGTCCACGCCGTGTTTGAGGGCGCGGGTCTGGGGTACCGCGCTGACGCCGCCGGTGATGACGGTATGGCGGAAGGCGAGGTGGCGGCCGTAGGTGCGGACGCTTTCGCCGATCTGGGCGGCGAGTTCGCGGGTGGGGGTGAGAATCACGACCCGGGGCTGACCAGACTGGACGCTGAGGGGTTTGCCCTGCAGGCGCTGAAGCACGGGGAGCAGAAAGGCGGCGGTTTTGCCGGTGCCGGTCTGGGCGGTGCCGATGAGGTCTTTGCCGTCGAGAATCGGCGGAATGGCCTGCTGTTGGATCGGCGAGGGAAACTGATAGCCTTCTTCGGCGAGAGCCTGCTCCAGTTCGGGGAGCAGGAGCTTGAATTCGCCTTCGGGGGTGACTTTGCGTTCTTTGGGCGGTTCCGGGCGGAGGGCGACGGGGGGGGCTTTGGGCTGCGAGGCACGACGACGGTTCGGGCCCCGGCGGTCACGCCGGGACATGCTGGAATATTTCATGAGGATCTTTCGGATGTCCGTGGCTGTTATTGCGTGGCCCCATACGGACTCGGGGGGCACGCCAGCAGCAAACGGAGGTCGAAGGGGGAATTGAAATACACCTGATCATCGAGGCGCGAACGGGTTCGCGGTTTCCACCCACTGCCGGGGAAAGCGGGGTTCTATAGCATAATCATGATGGGATAGGCAATTGTTTTCTCACGCTGCGGGTGCTTTCCGCTTGTCATGGTGGGCTTTGGGGTTTATTCGTGCGGTTTAACCTCTTTCCCCCGAAAAACGCATGAGCAAAGAACTTGAAGAAGGCATTGAACTGAAACTTGACTGGTCCAAACTGAAAAAAGTTGCGGACACCAATCCCGATGTGGTGCCGGTGGCCGTGCAGAATGCGGACACCCGGGAAGTGATTCTGGTGGCGTATGCGAATGAGTTGGCGTTGAAGCATTCCCTGGCCTGCGGAAATGCGACCTTCTGGTCGACCTCGCGCCGCGAATTGTGGGAGAAGGGGGCTTCTTCGGGTGAAACCTTTGAGTTGCTGGAGGTTCGGGTGAACTGTGAGCAGAATTCGCTGCTGTACATCGTGCGGCCGCGCCGGGGCGGGATGTGTCACACCAAACAGCTTTCGGGCGAGCCGCGCAGCGGCTGTTATTACCGCAAACTCGATCCGGGGTCGATGACTCTGATCAATACCCAGCCATGATCTCCCCAACGCTGCCTGATTTTCTGGAGCGCGCGAAGCGGGGGAACCTGATTCCGGTGGTGCGCGAAGTGCTGGCGGATCAGGATACGCCGGTGTCGGCCTATGAAAAGCTGCGGACGGCTCTGCGGTCGGAGGACCCGTCGGCGTGCACGTTTTTACTGGAATCTGTCGAGGGCGGCGAGAAGATCGGCCGCTATTCGATGCTCGGCGGAATGCCCCGGGGCATTGTACGGGCGAAGGACCGGCGGGTGTGTTATGAGCATGACGGGCAGGTCGAAGTGTTCGAGGATGCGGAGCCGCTGGAGGTCTTGGAGGGGATCATGGCGCGGTTTACCCCGGTGCCGGATCCGCGCCTGCCCCGCTTTACGGGCGGGGCGGTGGGTTTTCTGGGCTATGACTGTGTGGCGGGATTTGACAAGGTTCCGCTGAGCGGAACGCCGGGGCTGGATTTTCCGGATATGGTGTTTCTGATTGCGGACACGGTCATTTTGTTTGATCAGGTGCGGCACACCATGAAGCTGGTGGCCAACGCGCTGATCGGGGAGGATCCGGAGGCGGCCTATGCGGACGCGCTGGCGCGAATCGACAAGCTGGCGGGGATGCTGCAGACCCCGCTGCCCCGGCGGATGCTGGATGCGCAAATTCCGGCATCCTCGCTGGCGTTTTCGTCGAACACCCGGAAAGAAAATTTTCTGGAAGCGGTGGAGGCCTCCCGGGAGTATATCCGGGCCGGAGACATCATTCAGGTGGTGTTGTCGCAGCGCTTTGAGGTGGAGGGGCGGGATGATCCGCTGCAGGTGTACCGGGCACTGCGTTCGATCAATCCGTCGCCGTATATGTTTTGTCTGGAGCTGGGGGATGTGGCGCTGGCGGGCTCCTCGCCGGAGGTGCATGTGCGCAATGAGGACCGGGAGGTGAATATCCGGCCGATCGCGGGAACGCGCAAGCGCGGCGCGGATGAAGCGGAGGATGTGCGGCTGGAAAAAGACCTGCTGGCCGATCCCAAGGAGCGGGCGGAGCATGTGATGCTGGTGGATCTGGCCCGCAACGATATTGGCCGGGTCTGTGACTGGGGCACCGTGAATGTCTCAGAATTTATGGTGATCGAACGCTACAGCCACGTGATGCATATCGTCTCGAACGTGCGGGGAACCCTGCGGGAAGACCGGAGTTCGTACGATTTGATGAAAGCGACCTTTCCGGCGGGCACGCTGAGCGGCGCCCCGAAAATCCGGGCCATGGAAATTATTGCGGAACTGGAGCCGGACCGCCGCGGGCCCTATGGCGGGGCGGTGGGGTATTTCGGATTCGACGGCAATCTCGACTGCTGCATCACCATCCGCACCTGTTTTTTCGCGGGGGAAAAGACCTACGTGCAGGCGGGGGCCGGTCTGGTGGCGGATTCGGTGGCGGAGAGCGAATTTGAAGAAACCGTGAATAAAGCCAAAGGTATGATGCACGCGCTGGCTTTGGCGCGTGGACATGGAGACTCCGCATGATCCTGGTGCTCGATAATTACGATAGTTTCACCTACAATCTGGTTCAGTATCTCGGAATGCTGGGCGCGGAGTTGAAGGTGGTGCGCAATGACGAGGTGAGCGTGGCGGAGATCGAGGCCATGAAGCCGGAGAAGATTCTGGTGAGTCCGGGGCCGTGCAGTCCGGCGGAGGCGGGGGTGAGCGTGGACGTTATCCGTTATTTCGGCGAAAAACTGCCGGTTTTTGGAGTTTGCCTGGGGCATCAATCGATCGGCCATGCCTACGGCGGCCGGGTGGTGCGGGCGGACCGGCTGATGCACGGGAAGACCAGTCCGATTCACCACGACAACACCAGCGTGTTTAAGGACATGCCAAATCCGTTTGAAGCAACGCGGTATCATTCGCTGATCGTGGAAAAGGCGTCGCTGCCGGATTGTCTGCGGGTGACCGCCTGGACAGAGGAGGGCGAGATCATGGGCCTGGCCCACAAAACCCTGCCGGTTTTCGGGGTGCAGTTCCATCCGGAATCGGTGCTCACGCAAGAGGGCATGACCCTGATGCGCAATTTTGTGGAGATGTGAGGCTTTTCCTGCTTTGCACTGTTTTTGCGAAATGGATGGGGAGGTTCCTGAGTCGGGACGAAGGTGGGGATTATGGGTTTTCGTCTTTTTGCGGCCCAAACCGTTCGTTGAACCGATCAATTTCCTCTTGCGGCACGGGCAACAGGGTCTCGAAGGCTTCGTGGAGTTCGTGACCGTGGATTTGAACCCAGGCGTTCCCATCCGGATAGGAGACCGCAAAATTATGGCATTTCCAGCAGAAACTGGATTGGAAAAGGAGGCTTTTGCCTTCATAGACCCGCACCCCATGTATCGGGATGTGACACATTGCGCCGCTGCCGACATTGCCTTCGATTCCGACAACGTTTTTCAGTTCGGGAAGCAACTCCCCAATCTGTTCCTGGGTTAAATTTTTGCGGTCAAGAATCCGGGTTTTCGCGCCATAGGCCAAAACCGGGAATTCGTTTTCTCCGAGCCGGTTTTCCCAATAATAAAAGTTGGAGTCTGTATCTTCGATTTCAAAATCCAGCAGGTAGATTTCGATCCTGTCCGCGTGCCGCAAAGAGCGGGCGAGTTGGACCCGGAAGTCAGAGCGGGCCTTGGCCAGTTCGTTAAAATAGATCCGGTTGGCCTCGCGGATTTCTTTTTTTGCCTCGGAATCCTCCTCGGGGAAGGTAAATGCGGACGCGAGCAGAAGAATGATAATGATGAAGGTTTGTTTCATGGTGTTTCCTTTTTCGGGCAAAGGGCATGTTGTTAGTTGTCTGATCTATTCTGGATCCTCAGGAAGCGTTGCGGCTTCGATCAGCTTAATGTATATAAAATTCTCCTGATGCCGGATTCTCTCTTTTTCGATCGTCTGTTTAAGACTTTCAAGAACCTGGGGGGGCGTATCGGGATCGTTTTGTTTTGTCTCTAAAAAGGTGTAAAGCCACTCCACAGACTTCTCCAAATCGATTTGGTTTTGAGCATGGAAATAGTCTTTCGCAGCCTGTACAAGTAAATTTGCCGCCTCTTTTGCGGTTTGGGGATTCGGATCGATGGCAATCATTTGAACGAGTTCTGGATAAAATGCGGTTTCATCCCAGATGAATTGAACAGAAAACGTGGTTGATACAAACCTTTCTGGTGATTGCAGAACTGTTTCACGGGCGAACGTCCGAAACGCCTCGTTGTGCAGTCGGGCTTGGCCCATGTCAACGGCGGCACTATCCCGACCGAGAATCCTGACGAGTGAAACAGCCTGGTATGATTCGGCGGTTTCCGAGGTTCGCGTGCCGTTGCGTCCGCAGCCGGTGAGGAGGGTACAAAGTGCTAAGCGAATGAACAGGAGTATTTGAGGTTTCACGTGGAAAAAAAGGCGGGGCTTGATTGAGGATATTGACCAGATTGATGGCAGGGACGGGTTCTGGGCGTCCTCAAAAAAAAACCCCGCAGATGCGGGGTTTTTTTGCTGAAAAGAAGCCGTCTTATTCGACGCCTTTGCTTTTCAGGTAGTCGATGACCGCGCCGACGCTGGTCATTTTTTCAGCGTCTTCGTCGGGGATTTCGGCTCCGAATTCTTCTTCGAAGGCCATGACGAGTTCGACGGTGTCGAGGGAGTCGGCACCGAGGTCTTCGATGAAAGAGGCTTCGGGTTTGACCTGGTCGGCACTGACGCCGAGCTGTTCTACGATGATGTCTTTGACTTTATCTTCAAGGGCCATGTTATTTACTCCTAGGGGGTTGATCCATGGTTATGGGTTATTTTTCGGAAAAAGGGGTCAGGCAGTGACCATGCCCCCGCATACGGAAAGGGTTTGTCCGGTGACGTAGCGTGAGAGGTCGCTGGCGAGGAAAAGCACCACGTTGGCGACGTCTTCGGGCGTGCCGAAGTCTTTCATGGGAATCGCGGCGAGCATCTGATTGCGGACGTCTTCGGTCAGCGCGTCGGTCATTTTGGTTTTAATGAAGCCGGGGGCGATGGCGTTGGCGCGGATGCCGCGGGCGGCGAGTTCTTTGGCCGTGGTTTTGGTGAGGTTGCTGACGGCGGCTTTTGAGGCTCCGTAGTTGGCCTGGCCGGGATTGCCCATGAGGCCGATCACCGAGGCAATGTTAACAAAGGTGCCGGAACGCTGCTTCATCATGTACTTGGCCGCGGCCTTGGTCATGAGGAAGGTGCCTTTGAGGTTGATGTTCATGACCAGGTCCCAGTCCTCTTCGCTCATGCGGATGAGCAGACCGTCGCGGGTGATGCCGGCGTTGTTGACGACGATGTCGAGCTTGCCGAAGTCCTTGACAATGGCATCGACCCCGGTCTGAACCTGGTCGCCTTTGCTGACATCGACACCGTAGGCTTCGGCGCGGCGGCCGAGGGCTTCGACTTTTTCTTTGGTTTCCGCAACCCAGTCGGCCTGGACATCGCAGAGGGCGAGGTCCGCGCCTTCTTCGGCGAGGCGGAGGGCAATGGATTGTCCGATGCCGCGGGCGGCTCCGGTGACGACGGCGACTTTACCTTCTAAAAGTGACATAGGGATAAATGGTTCCTGTTTGGGGATGAGATCATGGGGGGGAGAGCTGTTAAAGAGAAGCGGCTGCTTTCTCCAGCGTTTCAGTGTCAGCTACGTTATGCAGTCCAATGGACTTGTCAATGCGTTTTACCAGTCCGGTCAGGACCTTGCCGGGGCCGCATTCGACGACTTGATCGATGCCGAGGGCGGCCATAGCCTGCACATTTTCGACCCAGCGGACGGATCCGGTGATTTGCCGGGGCATGTCACGGCGGATCGCGGCGGCGTCCGCGTGGGCGGCTCCGGTGACGTTGGACATCACCGGGAAAGCGGGTTCGTTGAAGGGGATATCGGCCAGAAATTCGGCGAAAATTTTCTCGGCGGGGGCCATGAGGCGGGAGTGGAAGGCACCGGCCACGGGAAGGGGGACGGCGAGCTTGGCTCCGGCGGCTTTGGCCAGCCCGGGCACCTTGGCGACGGCGTCGGATTTTCCGCTGACCACGGTCTGCCCGGGCGAGTTATAGTTGGCGACCTGGATGCCGAGATCGTTGCAGATGTCGAGGATTTTGTCGTCGGCCAGGCCGATGATGCTGACCATGCCGCTGGGTTCGGCGGTGCAGGCGGCCTGCATGGCTTCCCCGCGGACGCGGAGAATGCGGATGGCGTCTTCGAAGCTGACAACCCCGGCGGCGTAGAGGGCGGCCCATTCGCCGGAGCTGAGGCCTCCGCCGGCGGCTGGCTGCAGGCCGGTGCGGGCTTTGAGCAGTTCCCAGGCGACGACGCTGTGCACAAAAATCGCGGGCTGGGCCCGGTCGGAGCGGGTGAGTTCCTCGGCGGGCCCGTCAAAACAGACGGTGGCGAGATCGAAGCCGAGGGCTTCGGAGGCCCGGTCGAACCAGACGCGGGCTTCGGGATGGCTTTCGACAAGGTCTTTGCCCATGCCGACGGCCTGGGATCCCTGTCCGGGAAAGATGACTGCGGATTTGCTCATGCGGGGGTACTCCATTCCAATAACATGCCGCCCCAGGTGAATCCGGCGCCGAAGGCCAGCAACATGACTTTGTTGCCGGGTTTCAGACGTCCGGAGCGAACCGCCTCATCGAGGGCGATGCCGATGGAGGCGGCGGAGGTGTTGCCGTAGCGGTCCACGTTGACGAAGACGTTGTCTTCGGGGACGCCGACGCGGGCGCGGATGGCTTCGAGAATCCGGCGGTTGGCCTGGTGGGGGATGACCAGCGAGAGGTCGTCGGGACTCCACCCAGCCTCGGCGAGAAGATGTTTTGCGGTTTTGGTCATGTTGGTGACCGCGTGCTTGAAGACTTCCTGCCCGGACATAGTGATGCAGTTGCTGTGGTCTTTGAGGACCTGTTCGGTGACGGGGATGCGGCTGCCGCCGGCGGGGATCATGAGCAGGTCGCCGAGACCGCCGTCGGAGCCGAGGTTGCAGGGGCCGAGGCCTCCGGCGCGTTCGGGGCGGAAGGCGAGGACGGCGGCACCGGCGCCGTCGCCGAAGAGGATGCAGGTGCCGCGGTCCTCCCAATTGACCAGGGAGGACATTTTTTCGGCACCGATGACCAGGGCGGTATGGTAACGCCCGCCGTCGAGCATGCTGCGGGCGACTTCGAGTCCGTAGAGAAAACCGGAGCAGGCGGCGCCGAGGTCCATGCTGAAAGCGTTTTTGGCACCGATGTTTTCCTGTACGAGGGTGGCGGTGCTGGGAAAAAACATGTCCGGGGAGCAGGTGGCCACGAGGATGATGTCGATGTCTTCGGGTTTCAGACCGGAGGCTTCAATCGCCTCGCGGGCGGCGTGGGTGGCGAGATCGGAGGTGGCTTCGTCGGGGGCGGCAATGCGGCGCTCGCTGATGCCGGTGCGGGTCCGGATCCATTCGTCATTGGTGTCCACCATCTTCTCGAGATCGTGGTTGGTCATGACGTGTTCGGGGGCGTAGGAGCCGGTGCCTAGAATATGAATGGACATAAAATGCTTTCAAATGGATTTGCGGGTCTCGGCCAGACGCGCGAGGTCGTCGATAATATGATGATTGATATCGTGCTGGAACGAATCACGAATCACTCCGATGGCGTTGAAGACGGCGTGCCGGGAGGAGGAGCCGTGGCCGATGAAGACGATGCCGTTGACCCCGAGGAGGGGCGCGCCGCCGATGGATTCGGAGTCGGTTTTTCTGCGGAGCGACGCGAAAGCGGGTTTGAGGAGGAGGGCCCCCAGTTTGCGGGTGAAGGTGGCGGTGAATTCGGCTTTGAGCCAGGCGCGCATGGCGTGGGCCACCGCTTCGCTGGTTTTGAGGACGACGTTTCCGGTGAAACCGTCGCAGACCACCACATCCACTTCGCCTTCGAACACGTCGTGACTTTCCACATTGCCGACGAAATTGAGATCGGAGGCCTGGAGGAGTTTGAAGGTCTGCTTGGTGAGGTCGTTGCCCTTGGCATCTTCTTCGCCAATGCTCAGGAGGCCGACGCGGGGATGGGTCATGCCGAGGACTTCGCGGGCGTAGACATTGCCCATGACCGCGAACTGGGTGAGCATTTTTTCGGTGGAATCGGCGTTGGCTCCGGCATCGAGCAGCACGACATTATGCTTTTGAGTGGGCATGACCGTGGCGATGGCCGGACGGTCCACACCCTGAAGGGTCCGGAGGCGGAGCTGGGCACCGGCGACGGCGGCACCGGTGCTGCCGGCGGAAAACAGGGCGTCGGCCTCGCCTTTTTTGACGAGTTCCACCGCCCGGGCAATGGAGGAGTCTTTTTTGCGGCGCAGGGCCAGCGCGGGGGCCTCGCCCATGCCCACGACTTCGGAGGCGTGATGGATGTCAATCTCATCAGGTGAGGAGCCGCATTTTTCAAGCTCGTGCCGCAGACGCGCGTGATCGCCCACAAGAATAATCCGGGTAATGCCGGAATGCTTTCGGACGGCCTCCACGCAGCCGGGAACAATTTCATCGGGAGCGTGATCGCCCCCCATCGCATCAACCGCTATGCGCATCTGTTTCGCTGGACAGGTTCGAAAACCCGGGATGCGGAATTATTCGTCGCCGGAGACGGTGAGCACCTGACGGCCATTGTACTGGCCGCATGCGGAACAGATCCGGTGGGGAAGTGCCGGTTCGCCGCAGGCGGTGCAGACCGCGACTTTGGGAAGGGGGCGGCTGTGAGAGGCGCGGCGGAGGCGCTTCTTGGATTTGGATGTTTTGTGTTTGGGTTGGGCCATGATGTCCTCGAAAAATGATTGTTTAAGGGTTTATGACAGGTTCAGGTTGTTTAAAGCGGACCAGGGGGAACCTTCTGAACCGGGTTCGTCGTCCGATTCGGTTTTGACCCCGGGCGGGGTATACGATCCGTCCTGCGCCTCCGGACTGACTGGATAATTCGGGATGGCCAGAAGCAGGGCTTCGCGGACATCCTCGGTCAAATCAATCACCCCGGTCGGGCATTCCGAAATCGAATAGTCGCGCACAAAAGCGGATTCTTTGACTTCTGTCGAGAAAAAACGTCCACTTCTTGAGCATTCCAGCTCCAGGACTGCGTGAACGGAGCCCCGGATGAGGATGTCGGTGGACTTTCGGTCGGCGTCGAGTTCGTAA
Organism: PVC group bacterium; assembly: GCA_003565035.1. Taxonomy (GTDB): domain Bacteria; phylum Verrucomicrobiota; class Kiritimatiellia; order SS1-B-03-39; family UBA6053; genus PXAS01. The sequence continues at coordinate 10,809 of PXDP01000056.1, forward strand.
AAGATGTCGCCGACATTCCGGACGGTCGGATCATTGCCCAGATCCAGAATGCTGCCGCGGAGGGTCCCTTCCATGTGGAGGGGGCCGCGTTCGAGGGATGCGGTGTGGAGGTGGAGTTGTGCGCTCATAACGATTGGGTGAGGTTGAGGGATTCGCCGGGGGGATCGTGGAGAATGGTTTCTTCGGCCGCGGGGAGGGCCTCCGGATAGTCGAGGGTATAGTGCAGTCCGCGGCTTTCTTTGCGGCGCCGGGCGCAGCGGACAACGAGTTCGGCCACGGTGGCGAGGTTGCGGAGTTCCAGCACGTCGGGGGTGACAAGATAGTCGAGGTAGTATTCGCGGATTTCGTTGCGCAGGTTGCGGATGCGGCGCAGGGCGCGCTCCAGCCGTTTGTCGGTGCGGACAATGCCCACGTAGTCCCACATACAGGTGCGCACTTCGTTCCAGTTGTGTTCGACGACCACCGCCTCGTCACTGGGCACGGCGTGGTAGGGCTGCCAGTCGGGAATGGTCTGCGCGGGTTTGGCGAGGTGTTCGTTGAGGGCGGGAATCACCCGGGCGACGTTGCCGGCCATGACCAGGCCCTCCAGCAGGCTGTTGCTGGCCAGGCGGTTGGCTCCGTGGAGTCCGGTGCAGGCGCATTCGCCGATGACGTAGAGGCCGGGCATGCGGGTGGTGCCGTCGATCTGGGCCTCCACCCCGCCGCAGGAATAGTGGGCGGCGGGCACGACGGGGATCGGCACTTTGGCCATGTCGATGCCGAGATGGAAACAGCGTTCGTAGATGGAGGGGAAGCGGTTGCGGAGGAAGGTTTCGGACTTGTCCGTGATGTCGATGTACACGCAGGGCTTGCCGCTGCGTTTGATTTCATGGTCGATGGCGCGGGCGACCACATCGCGGGGGGCCAGCGATCCGCGGGGGTCGAACTGTTCGACGAAGGGCTTGCCGCGGTGGTTTACGAGCACCCCGCCTTCGCCGCGGACGGCCTCGCTGATGAGAAAGGATTTGGCGTTGCGGTGAAAGAGGCAGGTGGGATGAAACTGGATCATCTCCATGTTTTTCACGGGCAGACCGGCCCGCCAGGCCATGGCGATGCCGTCGCCGGTGGCGACATCGGGATTGGAGGTGTAGAGATACACTTTGCAGGCCCCGCCGGTGGCCAGTACGGTGTGCCGGGCGCGGATTGCAAAAATTTCATTGCGGACCGCGTCGAGAAAGTAGGCCCCGATGCAGGTGTTTTCGCCGGAGAGGCTGAGCCAGCCGGTGGTGACCAGATCGATGGCCATGGCGTTTTCCATCACGGTGATGCGCGGATGCTCCATGGCGGCCTCCACCAGGGAGCGGATGATGGCCTGCCCGGTGATGTCGCCGGCGTGGAGGACCCGGCGGTGGGTGTGACCGCCCTCGCGGCCGAGATCATACGCGCCGGGCTCTTCGAGTTTGCGCTCGAAGTGAACGCCGAATTCCTCCAGGGCCCGGATGCCGTCGGGACCGCCGCGGATAATGGCACGCACGGCGTCTTCATCGCACAGCCCCGAGCCGGTGCCGAGGGTGTCCTCCACATGCGCCTCAAAGCTGTCTTCGGGATCCATCACACAGGAAATGCCGCCCTGGGCCCAGTTGCTGCTCGAAACATCGGCCTTGCGTTTGGTGACCAGAATCACGTCCTGCTCCCTCGCAAGTTTCAGCGAGGCCATCAGGCCGGCGATTCCGGAGCCGATTACCAGAACCGGCGTGTCAAGGGTGCGCATCATGGGGGCTATTCAAAAATGATGGTCTTGTTACCGGTCACCACCACCCGGTCCTCCAGCAGGAAGCGGACCGCGCGGGCGAGGACGCGTTTTTCGACATCGCGTCCGTTGCGGGCCATTTCTTTGGGGCCGTGGCTGTGGGTGACGGGGATGACATCCTGGGCGATAATCGGACCTTCGTCAAGGTCCTCGCTGGCGAAGTGAGCGGTGGCGCCGATGATTTTCACGCCGCGCTCCCAGGCCTGGCGGTAGGGATTTGCCCCGATAAACGCGGGCAGAAAGCTGTGGTGAATGTTGAGAATGCGGTCGGGATACCGCTGGATGAACCCGGAGGTGAGAATGCGCATGTATTTGGCCATGACAATCAGGTCGGGCGCTTCCCGGTCGAGAATATCCATGACCTGCGCCTCGTGCGCCTCCCGGGTGAGCCCGGCGGCGGAGACTTCGTGGAAGGGGATGTTAAAGGATTGCGTCAGCTCGCGCAGGGTGCCGTGGTTGGCGATTACGCCTTTCACGTTCATCGGCAAATCACCAAAGGCGGCGCGGATGAGCAGATCGCCGAGACAGTGCGGTTCGGAGGTGGCCATGATCACCACGTTTTTCCGTTCCTGGGTGCTGATTTTAATGTCCGCCTCTTTGGGGAGTTCGGTTTTGAGCACCCGCTCCAGCAGATCGACATCGGAGACGCCCTCCACGGCGGTGCGCATGAAGAAGCGCCGACGGTCGGGGTCCACGTACTCGCCGTTTTCGACGATGTTGCCGCCGTGACGGTGCAGCACGCCGGTGATCCGCGCGATAAGGCCGCTTTCGTCCGGGCAGGAAATGAGCAGGGTAATGCGGGCCATGGCGGGTCAGCGGTTGATGCGCGCCGAACCGCCTTTGGCGACGTGCTGCAATTCGGTGAGGGTGATTTGGGAGGTGTCGCCGCGGGTGGTTTGCAGCAGGGCCCCGTGGGCGGTGCCCAGGTTCACGGCCTCCTGCGGGTCGGCTCCGTTCAGAAAGGCAAAGGCGAAACCGCTGGCAAAGCCGTCCCCGCCGCCGACGCGGTCCTCGATTTCCATGCCGTCGAAATCCGGGCCCTTGTAAAAGGCACCGTCGGCGGCGTTGTAGAGGATCGCGGACCAGTTGTTCACGGTGGCGCTGACGACTTCGCGGAGGGTGGTTCCAATGATTTTCAGGTTATCGTAATCGGCGGCGACCCGGCGGACCATGGCTTTGTAGGATTCGATCGGGAGGGCGGACAGATTGTGATCCACGCCTTCAATCTCGTAGCCCAGCACCGCCTGGAAGTCCTCCTCGTTGCCGATCAGGCAGTCGATATAATGCGCCAGCGGCCGGGTGGTGGCGATAGCCTCTTCGCTGGACCAGAGTTTGGAGCGGAAATTGAGGTCGTAACTGACAATGGTGCCGGTTTCTTTTGCCAGTTTGAGCACATGAGCGGCCACCTCGCGGGTGCTTTCGGAAAGACAGGTGAAGATTCCGCCGGTGTGGAGCCAGCGCACTCCGTCTTTGCGGAACAGTTGTTCCCAGTCCACGTCCTCCACCTTCATTTTCGAGGTGGCGGAATGGCCGCGGTCGTAGAGGGTGACACTGGCGCGGGGGCCGGAGCCGACTTCCGTGAAGTTCAGGCCCATGCGCGCCTCGCGGCCGACTCCGTCGTATTTCATCACCGGCGCATAGCCGCAGTCCACGCCCATGGAGCGGGCGTGGCGTTGGACGATTTTGCCGAGCGGATTGTCCACCAGGCCGCCCACCCAGCCGGTGCGCAGGCCCAGACGGCTGAGCGCGTAGGCGACATTATACTCCCCGCCGCCAACCCAGACTTCGAGACTGTCCGCGAATTCGATGCGTCCGTGGCCGGGCGGACTGAGGCGCACCATGCATTCGCCAAGGCTGACAAGGTCAAAGCGGCATTCGGATGCGGGGCGGATAGGCAGCGTCATATGGGTCTCCTGATACAGAACAATGAAAGGTGAATGAGTAAGAAAGCGGTGTCTATGCCGTTCAAAACGGGTCAGGTCAATTGGAAACGGGTGTGGATCGCACGCGACGGGGGGTGACCGCCTGGCCTTCCACCTGGCGGGCAAAGAGCCAGAGCAGGTCCGAGGTGCGGTTGAGCCATTTCAGGACCAGGAGGTTTGGCATCAGACCTTTTTCGTACATTTCCACGGCCACGCGCTCGCAGCGGCGGAAGATGGTGCGGGCGTGGTCCAGATGCGCGGCCAGCGGGGTGCCGCCGGGAATCACAAAGCCGTCCGGCATCGGCACAACCGATTCCAGCCGGTCGCGCTCGGCATCCAGGGTGCGCAGGAATTCTGCATCTACCCGCTCTTTGAGGCGCTGGATGGAGTCGGGATGGGTGGCCAGTTCGGATCCCACCACAAAGCAGGCCCGCTGCAGTTCAAGAATACGGTCGTGCAAATCGGTGTCATCTGTCAGACTCCGGGCGATGCCCAGCACGCTGACCGCCTCGTCCAGGGCGCCCACGGCCTGGGGGGGCAGGTCGGATTTTGAAATGACCTGACCGGAATAAAGTTGGGTTTTTCCTTCGTCCCCGCGACGGGTGGTAATGCTCATGTGTGGTCTTTCCCGGAGGGGGCTTCCCCTCCGAATCGTTTGCGAATACAAAACATAATCGATTCCAAACCGGGTTCGGCAACCTGATAAAAAGTCTTCCGGCCCTCGCGCTCCCGGTGGAGAAGGTTACAGTGCTGCATCAGCCGCAGATGCTCCGAGGCGACGTTCTGTTGGACCCCGCAGGTCTCCGCAAGTTCGGTCACCGTGTAGCGCCCATGCAGCATCAGCTCCACCATGTGCAGGCGGATGGGATGGGAAAGGGTGCGCAGGCATTGCGAGGCCTGCTCGTACCCTTCAGGGGTGAGGGTCGGATTGGACATTCCGGCAATCTACCGCAGAAGCGGGCAATACGCAATCCCGGAAATAATCTGAAAAGCCCTTTGGCCTGTCTTCTGAATCGTGGTATGGTGCCAGCGTTCATGTTTTTACGACGACTTTTTTCGATCATTCCCGTCTGGCTTGGGGTGAGTGTGCTGAGTTTCGGTCTGCTGAGGTTGATCCCGGGAGACACGGCGACGATGATGCTGGGCACCCGCTATACCGAGGAGCGGGCGGAGCGTCTGCGGGAGCGTCTGGGGCTCGATCAGCCGCTTCCGCTTCAGTATGCGCGCTGGCTGGGCCGGGTGGTCCGGGGGGATCTGGGCGAAAGCGCCTACACGGGCCGTCCGGTGCGCGATGAACTTCTCGAACGCCTGCCGGTCACCCTCCAGCTTGCCGGCGGCGCATTGCTCACCGCAGTGCTGATTGCCATTCCGCTGGGGGTGCTCGGCGCTTCGCAGCGGGGGCGGGCGGGTGATTATGCGGCCCAGGTGGTGGGCATCAGCGGACTGTCGATCCCCAACTTCTGGCTGGGCACGCTGCTGATTCTGGGTTTTTCGCTTGGCACCGGCGGATTGCCGTCCGGCGGTTACGTTTCACCGTCGGTGAATTTGGCCCAAAACCTCCGGCATATGGTGCTGCCCACCCTGGCGCTGAGCCTGGCGGTGGCGGCGGTGCTGCTGCGCATGTGCCGCTCCGCCATGCTGGAGGTGCTGGATCAGGATTTTATGGAACTGGCCCGCGCCAAAGGCGTTTCCCGGAGACGCCTCCTCTGGGTGCACGGACTCCGGAACGCCTGGCTGCCGGTGATGACGGTATTGGGCATCCAGGCCGGCTATCTGCTCGGCGGCTCGGTGGTGATTGAGGCCGTTTTTCGTCTGCCGGGCATTGGCAGTCTCGCGCTCGCCGCCATTCAAAGCCGCGATTATGTGCTGCTGCAGGGGGTGATTCTCTTTGTGGCCACGGCCTTTCTGCTGATCAACCTGACCGTGGATCTGCTGTATGCCTGGATTGATCCGAGAGTGAGGGTGTCATGATCGACACCTGGCGCGCATTCCGAAAACACCGCATGGGCATGGCCGGGGCCACGCTGCTGCTGCTTCTGCTGCTGTCCGCGCTGTTTGCGCCGGTGTTGAGTTCGCAGGATCCGCTGTCGATGCAGACGGATGCGCTGCTGACCGCCCCGGGAGCCGGGGCCCGGCTGGGAACGGATGCTCTGGGCCGGGATGTGCTCAGCCGTATCCTGCACGGATCCCGGCTGGCCCTGCACGTGGGTCTGGTTTCCGTGGGCTTCGCACTGACCGCCGGTTGCCTTCTGGGCGTGACCGCTGGCTATGCCGGCGGCAAAACCGACTACGTGATTTCCCGCTTTCTGGATATTCTTTTTTCGGTGCCGGACGTGATGCTGGCCCTGGCAATTATGGCGGTGCTGGGACAGAAAACCACCAATGTCATGCTTGCCATCGGAATTGTGTACACGCCCATTTTTGCGCGGGTGGCCCGTGGCGAGGTTCTGCGCATCAAGCACGCGCTGTTTGTGGAGGCGGCCCGGAGCATGGGGGTGCGGACGCTGCCGCTGATCTTCCGGCATATCCTGCCGGCGGCGGTGCCGGCGCTGATTGTGCAGACCACCCTGTCGTTCGCCTTCGCGGTGCTGGCGGAATCGGCCCTGAGTTTTCTCGGCCTCGGCGTGGAGCCCGACACTCCATCCTGGGGCATGATGCTGCGGGACGGAAAAGACTGGCTGGAGGATGCCTGGTGGATTTCCGTTTTTCCGGGAATGGCGATCACGCTCACGGTTCTGAGTTTTAATCTGGTGGGCGATGCCCTGCGCGATGCGCTGGATCCCCGCCTGCGGGGAGGCGGATCATGAGTGCAGTTCCTGAAACGCACCTGTTGCAGGTGGAGGATTTGCGGATTTCGTTTGCGGGGGAACGCGGCCGGACGGAGGCGGTGCGCGGGGTGTCGTTTTCCCTCCGTCCGGGGGAGCGCCTGGGGCTGGTGGGCGAATCCGGTTCCGGGAAAACCCTCAGTGCTAAAGCGGTCATGGGGCTTATAGGCGGTCGTACCGGAGAAGCGGTAAGCGGTTCGGTGCGCTGGGACGGAGCGGAGTGGCTCGGACAATCCGAAACGGCCTGGCGGAGGCTGCGGGGCAAAGAGATGGCGATGGTATTTCAGGATCCGATGACCTCCCTGAATCCGCTGATGCGGGTGGGGGATCAGATAGCCGAAGTTCCCCGTCTGCATGAGGGCCTGAGCAAAAAGGCGGCCCGGATTCGGGCGGTGGAGGCGTTGGCGGCCACCGGAATTGAGGATGCGGAGACGCGCGCCCGGGAATATCCGCATCAGTTCAGCGGCGGCATGCGGCAGCGGGCGGTGCTGGCGATGGCGATGATCTGCAAACCCCGCCTGCTCATTGCGGATGAACCCACCACCGCCCTCGATGTCACCATTCAGGCCCGCCTGCTTGCCCGTATGAAAGATCTCTGTGTCCGTGAACAGACGGCGATGCTGTTCATCAGTCACGATCTTCATGTGGTGCGCAGCGTCTGTGAGCGTGTCGCGGTGATGCGCAATGGCGAAATTGTGGAAACCGGGACCACCGCGGAGATTTTCGATCACCCCCGGCACGAATACACCCAGGCCCTTCTGGCCGCAACCCCGAAGATTGGGGCATGATGTCTATGGGCGCATCCCCGAATTGGTGAGTTTATAATCATTATACAGTGCAAGATGGTTGACATCCAGACGTTAAAGCGTCATGATCCTAATATGAGCAAAGCCACCTTGTATTTGGATGAACCCATTCATAAAGCGTTGCGGTTAAAAGCGGTGGAGACGCGGAAAACCATGTCGGATCTTGTGAATGAAGCCCTGCGGATCAGCCTTCTGGAGGATTATGAAGATCTTGAGGATCTTAAAGTTCGCCAGAATGAGCCAACCCTTGGGTACGAGCAATTTTTGGGATTATTGAAATCAGATGGCATCCTATAAACTTGAATTTGCAAACAGTGTCCGGAAAGATTTCAAAAATATTCAGAAGAAGGATGCAGAGAGAATTCTTGCCAGGATTGATTCCTTAACAGAAGATCCCCGTCCTGCCGGCTGCGTTAAGCTGACCGGAGAAGAAATTTACAGAATCAGAGTTGGATCGTACCGGGTACTTTATAAAATCGAGGACGCGATATTGTTGATTGTGATTATCAAAATTGGGCACCGCCGTGATGTCTATTCCTAATCGAAACGAAACAGCCAAAAAAGAAACTGCCGAAGAAACTGTCGAAGAAACTGCCCCGGCGGTGCCTTTGCTGCGCATCGAATCGGTGAGCAAGTCGTATGGCGCGGTGCGGGCGGTGGAGGATGTGTCGCTGACGGTGGAGCGGGGCAGTATGACCGCGCTGGTGGGGGAGTCCGGGAGCGGAAAATCGACGCTGGCCCGCATGGTTCTCCGGCTGGAGAATCCGGACCGGGGGCGGATTTATTTTCAGGATAGAGATTTTACCGCTTTAACGGGAAGTGAGCTGCGCAAAGCGCGCCGGCATGTGCAAATGATTTTTCAGGATCCCCACGCCTCTCTGAATCCGCGGATGAACGTGAAGGCGATTCTGGAGGAGCCGCTGAAGGCGCAGGGGGTGCCCCGGGCGGAGCGGATGCAACAGGTGCGGCGGATCATGGAGCGCACCCGGATTCCGGCGGAGTTCCTCAACCGCTATGCCCACGAGCTGTCCGGCGGACAGCGGCAGCGGATCGGGGTGGCCCGGGCACTGGTGCTGGAGCCGGAACTGGTGGTGGCGGATGAACCCACCGCCGCGCTGGATGTCTCCATTCAGGCGCAGATTCTGGATCTGCTTCGGGAAATGCAGGAAGCCCTCGATTTCACGCTGCTGTTCATTTCCCATGACCTCGCGGTGGTCTATACCCTTTGCGACCGGGTGGCGGTGATGCAAAAAGGCAGACTGGTCGAGCAGGGGGCCCGCGACCGGATTTTTCACCAGCCTCGCGAAGCGTATACCCGCGAACTGATCCGCGCCGCCGAGAATCCAGCGGATTGGGCGGACGAACCGTAGGAGGATTGGTGAAAGGTCTCTTTTCCGGCGGGGAGTTGGGTGTCCCGCGAGCCACGAACCCTGTAGCTGGCGGGGATTATCCTTGGACCCTTGATGCTGTTCCGCAAACGGTCGCAATGGCGCTCAGCCTGGGTGCAGTTGGTGGTTTTGCTTGCGCAGTTGCCGGGGGGTCTGACCCAGGGTGGACCTGAGGACCTTGGACATGTGGTCCGCATCGCGGAAGCCGGCTTCTGAGGCTACATTTTTGAGGGGCTGGAGGGTGTGCTGTAGCAGATGTTTGGCGCGGTCTGTCCGCCAGTGCTGGATTTCGCCATAGAGGCTCCGGCCCAGCACAGATCTGAATTTCCGTTCGAGGGTGCGGCGGTTGATGCCGCTGGCCAAGGCGACCTGGTCGCAGTCAATTTCCCGCAGATCAGACTGCCGGATAAAATGAACGGCTTTAGCCACGGCCAGGTCCTCGATCGCGAGTGCATCCGTTGAGCGTCGCGAGAGGATGCCGGCAGGCGGGATCAGGTGTTTTTTTTCCCTGAGCGTCTTTCCCAGCAGGAGCTGATGCAGCAGGTGCGCGGCAGTGTGTCCCAGTTCTTCGTCCGGGGTGGCGATGCTGGATACCGGGGGGTAGGCGGTTTCACAAACAAGTTCAAAATTCCCGTAGCTGAGGATGGCAAGTTCTTCTGGAACTGAGATCCCTTTTTCCTGACAAAGCCCGCAGAGGCGGGTGGCCAGGCGATCCCCGAGAACAAAAATTGCGGCGGGGCGCGGCAGGGTTTCCAGCGAGGAAAGCGGCAAATCGGGATGAGGGTCCGGGGCGGAGCCCTTTTCCAGCCGGGAAAAATACAGGGATTCCTCCAATTCAAAGCAGGTGTATCCCTTTGCTCGGATTTGGCGGCAGAATTGTTCCGAGCCCTGCACGATAAAATGATCATTGAAACGTCCGGGGGCCGCCTCCACCGCAAAATGACGATACCCTTTTTGCAAAAAATAATCGGCGGCAAGGTCGCCCACCTGTTTCATGTCGAAGTTGACATACGGAAAAGGAAACGCTTCCGGACGGGTACCGGAAATATTGATGACCGGGACATCATGCGTCTGAAAATCGCGGACCATTTCCATGTCAAAAACATGTGCGATGATGCCCTGGATTTCAAAATTCCGCTCCAAATCGCGGAAATCGCGCTCCTGACTGCCGCAAATCTGCACGCGCCAGTTGCGGTTTTGGGCATAGCGGGCAATTCCGCGCAGAATTCCCGCATCCTGTCCATGCAGGGACATCCCGACAACGGCAATAATTTTGGGTCCGTGAACGAGTGGCTTCATGGCTGAATTTTAGCCTTTTCATGATAAAAGAACCAGCACTTTGTCGTAAAAAAGCGAAAATAAACCGCAAAAAGTAGTATCATTCTATTATACGGCGATGGGAAATTCGGGTAATCTTTTTATTAGTCCAATGGAAGTTCACAGTATCTACAGGGATTTTATGAAGTATATAACCAAAAAAATCACCGTCCGCGGTTTCCGCCTTGCGGTTTGCGCATTTCTTATGACGGGATGGGTTCCCGCACAGGCTTCCGCCACGGACGACCTGTTTGTTTTTGGATCGCCGGGGGCCATCTTGGCGGGTCAGGAGATTGATTCGGGCTTGGCCACAAAGCCGCTGAGCGAACGCCGCGGGGCGGCGGAGGGGGTTCCTGACGGGGTGGCACCGTGGCGGCTGGCGGGGGTGCGGCCGGACCGGGTGATCCTGCGCTACACAAACGGGGAGCCCCCCGAGGTTCAGGAGCGGGCGTTAATCACCAATCTTACGCCGGCGCATTTGGACGAGGTCTTTCTGCGGCGGGTGACCGGCCTGAGCGATAATCCGAATTTGAGTCTACTGACGCTTTACACCGAGGATGTGGCTCTGGCAGATCTGGTGGAGGACTATGTGTTTGAGATCGACGTGGATGCGGCGGTTTTCGGAGTGGATCATCGCGGTCGGGTGACCGAGCAGGTCTTTACCGGGGCGGCGGTGGTGTCTTCGCCGGTGAATTTTTCGGTGGAGAATTTGGTCCTGCAGGATGATGCAGAAGCCCGGTTTGAAATTTTTTCCGCAGCCTGGTCTTTTGCGCCGGCGGTGGATCTGGACTTTACCATTGTTGGTCATACCCTGACCGATTTTGTGGTGGTGGCCGAGGGGCCGTTGTCGGTTGATTATGAAATGGGCCTGGATGTCCATGGCGGGGTGAAGGAGTGGGGCGGTCATCGCTTTCCCATCCGCGACGCGGTGGGGGGCTCACTGGCCTACCTGGGATCGATTGGAGAGATTCCTTTGTGGGCGGCGCAGCGCAGTCGTTTGGCGGCGGAGTCGCGGCATTTGCGGAATTACAACACCACGGTTCGCGGCGGCATGGCCGAGGACCTGGAGTTGTCCTGGTCGGCCACCTATCAGCCGGAGGCGGATTTGAAGGTGTTCTGGCAGCGAAATTTTGTGCCGGGTCAGCCCCAGCGGGCGGCGGCGACGGAATTTACGGTGACCGAGGGGCATCGGATCGGGCGGGCCCGGGGGTATTTGTATTTGCATCCGCAATTTGAGATTGAAGTGGTGGGGGTTGGCAAGGTCCAGGTGGATCCGCGACCGGAACTGAACTTCCGCAACTACCCCAATACCGAAGCCTTTTTTAAGGACGAACCGGTGAAAGAGCTGGAGGCCCGTCTGGTTCTGTATGGCAAAATGGATGTCATCAGCGAGACCGAAAACCGGCGGCTCAACTGGCTCTCGCCTTATGAAATGACCCTCCTGCCACTGGCCGATCCGGCCGATCAGGCAGGTTCTTTGCACTGGCATCGGAGGCCGACACATGCGGCGGCGGTGGCCGGGCATCCGTTGATTTTGAATGCCTTCGCGACCGCTGGCGGCTCCGAGGTCAGTTATCAGTGGTATAAGGCGGGGCAGCCGTTGCCGGGACAGAACCGTTCGCGTTTGGTGATTCCGCAGGCGCAGTCTTCGGACGCAGGCGAATACACCGTACAGGTGAGTTCGGGCAGTGAGACGGCGACCTCGGATCC